>CAYRUX010000201.1:0-9786 GCA_964427515.1 uncultured Rhizobiaceae bacterium | reverse complement strand
AGTTGAGGCTCAAAAACTTGTTGCCATTAGTCTAGAGGGAAGCGTTGGTTGATAATTGGAATTTTTGCGAGAATTTAATATGTTAGATATTACAAACCTTTGGGTTACCGTGGATGGTAAAGAGATTTTGAAGGGTCTCAGTCTTAGTATCAAAGCAGGTGAGGTTCATGCAATAATGGGTCCAAACGGCTCTGGAAAGAGTACTCTTTCTTATGTGTTGTCTGGTCGCAAAGGCTATGATGTCACTAAAGGAACTATTCAATTTTTGGGTCAGGATTTATTGACTTTAGACCCTGAAATTCGAGCTCGGGAAGGATTATTTCTCGCCTTTCAATACCCTGTAGAAATACCAGGCGTGGGAAGCGCCACATTTTTAAAAACAATAGTAAACGCGGTTCGAAAGCATCGAGGGCAGAGCGAATACGATGCCATGCAATTTCTTAAGGTTATTCGTGATAAGAGAGAAGAGTTGGGTATTAGCGAAGAAATGATAAGGCGGCCGTTAAATGTTGGATTCTCTGGAGGAGAAAAGAAACGCAATGAAGTTCTTCAGATGTCTTTGTTAGAGCCTGTGCTCGCAGTTCTAGATGAAACTGATTCTGGTCTAGATATTGATGCGTTAAAAATTGTTGCTGACGGCGTTAATGCACTTCGCTCTCAAGCGCGAGCGATGATTATAATTACTCATTACCAAAGATTACTTGAATACATTGTACCAGACCATGTGCACGTTCTAGCCGATGGAAAAATAGTAAAATCAGGTGGGAAAGAACTTGCGCTTGAACTTGAAAAAAGTGGTTATAGTTCTGTTGTTACGAGTGGAGAGGCTGCAGCATAAAGTGAATACTAGTTCAGTCAAAGCTGGGAATTCGAGTTACATTAATTTTCCTTATGTATCAAATTTTGATAATCTGAAATCTATTCTGCCGGGCAGTAGTTCGACTTGGTTATCAGCTGTGCGATGTGACGCATTTAAGAGAGTTCAGAAGTGCGGACTGCCTAGCCAAAAGGTGGAGGAATGGAAATATTCGAATCTATCTAAATTGCTTTCTAAAAATTATTCGGTTGGGCAGAACGATCTATCAGGTTCTTTTCGTAAGGAAATAAACAGATGTCATGGTAAATCGACGTCAGGAATTCAAAGATTAGTATTTATTAACGGTGTGTTAGACCAACGTTTGAGTAATACTAGGCAAGAGATGGAGGGCATTAGGTTGTTTAGCCTTTCGGACAGCAATGTGTTTAATGAGAGATTGCTTGAGGATAATTTATTACTCAAAAGTAGTTCCAATCCGTGTCCTTTTTCTGATCTTAATCTTGCGTTTATGGCGGGAGGTTGTTTTCTTTGGGTAGAACAGGGATGTAATATTGAGCTCGAACTATTATTTGTGGCGGTTCCTACCAGCGTTTCTCCGTCTTATCATCCGCGTGTTTGTATAGTTTTAAATTCCCATGCCAGTGCATCTATTTACGAACGTCACGTGGCCATGCAAGAGTCTGAATATTGGTCTAACTGTGCGACTACGGTGTCTCTTGGTAATAACTCTACACTTCATCATTATAAGGTGCAGGAAGAAAGTTCAAATTCTATTCAAACATCAAATACTTTTGCAAGATTAGCTGAGAATTCCAATTTTGAAAGTTTTGTTTTAGCAACAGGGGCTAGCTTTTCTAGAAACCAAATCGAGGTAAAATTGGAAGGGAAGGGAGCCTCAGCGACTTTGAGTGGTAACTATATTATGGGCGGAAAGCAGCATAATGATAACCATATAAGGGTTCATCACTGCGCTCCTCTATGCAAGAGTAGGCAGAGTTACAAGGGAGTTTTAGATGACTCCGCACATGGAGTTTTTCAAGGGAAAACTCTCGTTGAAAGAGATGCTCAAAATACGGACGGTAGCCAACTTAGCAGAACTCTAATGCTGTCGCGTGCGGCAGTTATGGATGCAAAGCCTGAACTAGAAATCTACGCCGACGATGTGAAGTGCAGCCATGGTGCTGTGGTTGGGGAGTTAGATGCAGAACAGATATTTTATCTGCGATCGCGGGGCATTGAGGAAAATATTGCAAAAAGTATGTTGGTTAATGCCTTTCTAAATGACAATCTAGACAATATATCAAATGATGATGGAAGGCAGTATATAATACAGTGCACCTCCAAGTCACCGTCATTCCCAATGTTGGATGGTGTTGGCAAATGAGTGCGAATACAGCCGTTAAAAATGTCGGTTCTTTAAAGACAGAAAGTGAGTTTGACATTCACCGGATACGAGAAGACTTTCCAATTTTGAGTCAAAGTTGTCACGGTAAATCTTTGGTTTTTTTGGATAGTGCAGCCAGTGCGCAAAAACCAAAAAGTGTAATTGATGCTGTAAAATATTGTTATGAAAATGAGTATGCTAATATTCATCGTGGGGTATATCAGTTGAGCGAACGCGCCACCCAGATGTACGAAAATACTAGGGTTAAGGTTAAAAATTTTATCAAGGCATCAGAGGCTAGCGAAATTATTTTTACCAAAGGTGCAACCGAGGCAATCAACTTAGTTGCGTCAAGTTACGGTGAGTCGGAGTTAAGTGAAGGGGATGAGGTAATACTTTCTCGTATGGAACACCATGCTAATATTGTCCCATGGCAGCTTATCAAAGAACGGATTGGCATTGAAATTAAAATAGCGCCTATTGATGAAGACGGTAACTTTTTGCTGCAGGAATTCGAAAAATTAATATCCTCTCGAACACGTATTGTAGCTGTTGCTCACGCGTCCAATGTCTTAGGAACTATCACCCCAGTTTCTGATATCATCAGATTAGCGCATGCAGCAGGAGCTGTAGTTCTTCTCGATGGCGCCCAGGCGGTAGTCCATGGCGATGTTAATGTTAAAGAACTGGATGTAGATTTCTACACATTCTCTGGACATAAACTTTATGGCCCCAGTGGAATTGGGGTGCTTTATGGAAAGAAATCTCTTCTCAATTCTATGCGTCCATATCAGGGTGGTGGTGATATGATACGAAGTGTGACGTTTGAAAAAACAGAGTTTGCTGATGTGCCAGCAAGATTTGAGGCTGGGACACCGAATATTTCTGGGGCATATGGTTTAAGTGCAGCAATAGACTATGTTTCTGACATTGGAATGAATACCATCTGTTCACATGAAACGGGTCTGCTTAAATATGCTACGAAGAGATTGGGAGAGGTTAATGATTTGAGTATTTTTGGCGTGGCAGATAATAAGGCGGGAATTATCTCGTTTGAACTTAAGGATATTCACCCTCATGATATTGGTTCTATACTGGATCGTGAAGGTATTGCGGTTAGAGTGGGGCATCATTGCGCCCAACCATTAATGGATTGGTTTGGTATTACTGGCACAGTCAGAGCATCACTTGGCATATATAATAATGAAGATGATATAGATAGACTTATAAAAGGTCTGGAGATCGTAAAGGGTATGTTTAAGTAATGTCGCAAATTCGTGAACTTTATCAAGAGGTCATTTTAGATCATGGTAAATCCCCCAGGAATTTTGGTAAGTTGGATAGCGCAAATCACGAGTCGCATGGGCATAACCCGCTTTGTGGGGATACGGTTACCGTTTATTTAGATATAAATAAGGGTATTATTAAGGAAATTGGATTTGAGGGACGCGGTTGCGCTATTTCGATTGCGTCGGCATCCTTGATGACAGAAGTTTTGAAAGGGAAGAATTTACAAGCTGTTAGTTCCTTGTTTGATTGTTTTCATGATCTTGTTACTAGCGATGAAGGCTCACTGGGGGACGTATTTGATAACAGCGACCTTGAGAGGCTTTTTGTACTGTCGGGAGTTCGTGAATTTCCGATGCGGGTAAAATGTGCGACATTGGCGTGGCATACTATGCAAGCTGCAATCAAGGATAATGAGGAAAAGGTCAGTACAGAATGATGAACTTTTTTAAGAGACGGAAAACGAAGTCAGATGGCGACTTAGAAGATAGTTCTATAGGAGCTAACTTAGGAGAGCGTTCTGTTTCTGAAGATGAGTTAAAAGATGGCGCCTCACAGGAGGAAACATACGAACCATGGACGCCGGATGAAGGTTCGGTGGCTGACCCTTTGATGCTGAAAACGCCAGAATTGGATGAGGTAAACCGCGAGGCTATTGCTAAGGCAGATTCTATAGAAGAACAAGTCGCTGCTGCACTTAAGACGGTTTACGATCCAGAGATACCAGTAAATATTTACGAAATGGGATTGGTTTACAATGTTGATGTGTCAGAACAAAAAAATGTGGCTGTTCAAATGACTTTGACCTCTCCAGGTTGCCCAGTTGCGGAACAGATGCCTGGGATGGTGAAGCATGCAGTGCAGAGTTTTGTCAAAGGTATAGGAGAGGTAACGGTAGAAATAGTTTGGGATCCGCCATGGTCTCCTGACAAAATGTCTGAAGTCGCTAAACTTGAACTTGGGTTTATGTGAGTTTACTTATATATAGAAAGTGATGGTGAGGATAAATACTAGCTATGGCTAATGATATATTAACTTTAACAGGGTCGGCAGTTTCTCAAGTTCAGCGTATTATGCAGTTACGTGACGAGGAGAAACCCGCTATTGGACTCCGTATTGGTGTCAAAAATGCAGGCTGTTCTGGAATGACATATAGTATGGATTTTGCCACTGAAGAAGATCCAAATGATGAGATAATTGAGCTTGATGATCTGAAAATATTGATAGATCCTGCAGCCATTATGTTTTTGATCGGTACAGAATTGGATTATAAAGAAGAAAAGCTTTCGTCAGGGTTTGTTTTTAATAATCCAAATGTTACTTCAACCTGCGGTTGCGGGGAGAGCTTTACCGTTTGACTAATCTCTAGTGGAATAATAGTTCCGTAATATTACTATTAAGCATACTAATCCAGAGCGTTACATACTGTTTTTTGGCTTGAACCACACTTAAGTATCACCACATTAAAGGTCGCGGTGACCTTATGCTCTTAATAATCTATTAAGTATTAAATAAATTGTTAAGCAGCGGAGATTCCAGCGCCTGAGCGCCATTCAGTTGTCTGTTTACATTTTGGACAAATTCGTTCTCCAGTCCATTCGCTGGTAAACTTTTCTCCGCATTTAAGACAGTTACGCTTTTTATTTTGATATTCCCGAGAAGGTTTTGGCTTCCTGTGGTAGGAGGGTGGCATTTGTTTTCCCTAGAGTAATTAAAACAACATAGAATTTACTTATGGCATTATGGCGAACATGCTAATTTAACACCAGAACAATATATTTTAGTAATTAAAATACGTCCGGCAGATAAATAGTTACTTTTTTTAATTTTTTCAAGATTTATTAATAGCTAAGATCATTAAAGTTTGAGATAAGCATTACTCGATGTACAAAAGAACTAGTTCCTGTGAATTATAATAATGACATTGTTATTTTAACCTGGGGAGGGTTTTATGCCTCGTTCATTTGATATTAATATCGACTGCGGAGAGAGTTTTGGAAACTGGTCCATGGGTGCCGATGAAAATCTTATGCCACACGTAACAACAGCAAATTTGGCTTGTGGTTTTCACGCAGGCGATCCAATGACAATGGTCAATACGGTTCTTCTGGCTAAAGAGCATGGCATTGCTGTTGGGGCGCATCCCGGTTTGCCAGACCTTCGAGGCTTTGGTCGTAGGAAAATGTCTCTTTCACCAGAAGAGGTGTATGCGGATACTATTTATCAAACAGGGGCGCTAATGGGGGTTCTTAGAGCGCATGGAATGGACTTACATCATGTGAAACCCCATGGAGCGTTATATACAATGTTAAGCGAGAGTAATTCCTTGGGAGAAGCTTTTGTAAAAGCAGTTATAGATTTATGTCCTGCACCTATGATCTATTATCCTGCTCCTGCCAACAACCATGCTGTTACTAGAATAGCGGCTGACTTAGGTGTAGATGTAGTGCCAGAAATTTACTTTGATCTCTCATATGATGACGAAGGTGCATTAATATTAAAACGCGCTAACCAAGGGGCAGATTTGGGGGATACTAAGAAACGTCTGGCACATTTTCTAGAAAACGGTGAAGTATTGAGTGAAAATAATAAATCTGTGGGACTCGAGGCCAGAAGTATATGTCTGCATGGTGATGGCCCTAACGCAGTGGATTTAGCGCTTACTATTTCTGATGGCTTGGCGACTGCAGGGTATACTCTTCAACCCGTAATGCCTAAAGACTTTTCTAACAAATGATACTAGTTAAGTGGATCTTTATAATATTTATATAATGTTGACTGATTCGAATATAACCTGGTTTAAGCACGTTGTTATTAGATAAATCTCGTCGGAACGTCCTCCTTCTGGCTATATGCCAAGCTCTGTTTATGACATCCACGTCAGCGATTGTTACTACTGCTGCTTTGACTGGTTATGCTCTCGCAGAAAATAAAGCGTTAGCAACTTTACCTTTAGGCATGCAATTTGTCGCCGTTATGATAGCGACGTTGCCGGCATCATTATTAATGAAAAAGATTGGCCGCAGGGAAGGGTTTACGGTAGGTCTTCTAATCGGGCTGTTAGGAGCTGGATTAGCGGTAATTGCTATTTTTAATTCAGATTTTGTATTATTTTCTGCAGCGTCGTTTTTTATTGGCACCTTTTATGGGTTTGCTCAATATTATAGATTTGCAGCAGCAGATGCAGCTTCTGAGTCATTTAAAAGCAGAGCAATTTCTCTAGTAATGGCTGGTGGTGTTGTTGCGTCGGTTGGACCGCTTCTTGCAACTACCTCAAAGGATGTATTGCCGAATAATATGTTTGCAGGTGTTTATGTCCTAGTGAGCATTCTTTACCTTCTCAGTATTTTTACGTTGCGTTTTGTCAGTATACCGAAACCAACTGAAGAGGAACGAAAAAGTGGTGGGCGGCCTATCATTCAGATTGTTCGTCAGCCAATGTTCATTATTGCGGTTTTAGGTGGAGTGGTTGGGTATATGTTGATGTCATTACTAATGTCATCAATCCCCCTTGCCATGAGTAGCTGTGGCCTTAGTTTTTTTGATACCGCACAGGTCATTCAATGGCATGTATTTGCTATGTTTGCCCCGGCTTTTTTTACAGGGCATCTAATTCGGAGATTTGGTGCTCAAAAAATCATGACCATAGGCGCATTATTGATGGGCATATGTGTGGCAGTTAATTTAGCGAGTAACAATTTAGAAAATTTTTGGATAGGTGGGATGCTTCTTGGAATTGGCTGGTGTTTCTTATTTATTGGCGGCACTACACTTGTTACTGAGACGTATTCGTTAGCTGAAAAGGCAAAAACTCAGGCTGCAAATGATTTTTTGGTGTTTGGGTCGGTGGCCTGCGCTGCATTGCTCTCAGGAGTATTTCATGAATTAATTGGTTGGGAGTTGATGAATTATGCTGCAGTGCCGTTTCTTATAATTGTAATATTTGCCCTTTTCGTAATGAGAACCCGTTCAATGGCGAGTGCATAGATAACATGGTATATTCGTGACTAAAGGAGTGTTGGCATGAATTCTAATGGGAAAATAGCTTTAATAACTGGCGCAGGGAGTGGAATTGGTAGGGCTGCCGCTATAGCTCTTTTGAATGATGGATACTCCATTGCTATTACTGGACGTCGTATAAAAAACTTACAGGAAACTGAGGAGATGTCAGGCGCAAGTTCTGAAAAAATTCTTGCTGTCGCAGGTGATGTTGGAAGCGTAGAATCTGTTAAAAACCTATTTGCGACTGTAGTAAATCACTTTGGTCGACTTGATGTCTTATTTAACAACGCCGGAATTGGCGCGCCGGCTGTAAACCTTGAGGAATTGAGTTATGAGCAATGGAAATCAGTGGTTGATATAAATCTTACCGGTGCTTTTCTTTGTACTCAGGAAGCCTTCCGCATTATGAAAGTTCAATCTCCCAAAGGTGGTCGTATAATTAATAATGGTTCGGTATCGGCAATGGTGCCTAGGCCAAATTCTGCACCGTATACAGCGACTAAACATGGTGTAACTGGTCTAACAAGGAGTGCATCTTTGGACGGGCGAAAATATAACATTGCTTGTGGGCAGATTGACATAGGGAATGCTGAAACCGAAATGACCCAAAGGATGTCTCAAGGGGTGATGCAGGCAAATGGTGAGGTTTCCAACGAACCGGTAATGGATGTAGATAATGTTGCTAAAGCTATATTATACATGGCGAATCTCCCTCTTGATGCTAATGTCCAGTTCATAACGGTAATGGCAACTAGTATGCCGTTTATTGGAAGAGGTTAACTTGATTACTGAGGACATCTCAAAAGTTGCTGAAAGTGGGGCGGAACTTTTTATTAAGGCTTCAGCGTTATTTCATGTAGTTCGAGAACGGAGTGATCAAACTGAAGTAGATCGTAGACTTTCAGATGAAACAATGAAGGATCTTCGGGAATCGGGCATTCACCGAATTCTTCAACCAAGCATTTACGGTGGTGCAGCTTCTCATTTCTCGGGAATGGTAGATATTGTTGATATCATATCTCAAGGCTGCAGTGCGGCAGGCTGGTGTCTTACGCAATATTGTTCCCATAATTGTCTTCTGGGTTATTGGCCTCCCGATGGTCAAAGTGAAGTCTGGGGTTCTAGCCCCGATGCGATGATTGCAGGAGTGCTGATCCCATCATGCGGTAAAGCAGTCAAAGTTAAGGGTGGCTGGAATCTTGTTGGGCGATGGCCTTTTGCGAGTGGGATATATGGATGTGACTGGTTTATTGCCACAGCTTTTACCGAGAGTGCCAACGGGGAGAAAACCGCTCAAATGCACATTATTACCAGAGCTGAATATGAAATCTTAGATACATGGCATACCGCAGGGTTACGAGGGACAGGTAGTTCGGACGTGGTTGTCGATAATTGTTTTGTACCATTTCATAGAGCATTATCTATAAATGCTACTAAGGGTGGGGGTGACGCTCCGGGTTGTCAGGTAAATAAGGAGCCACTTTTTAAATTACCAGCATTTTCGATGTTCTCTATCAATCAAAGTACGGTCGCTCTTGGTCTTGCACAATCCACATTTGATAGTTATGTAAAGCATGCACGCACAAGAGTAGCTCGGGTCTCTGGAAGAAACGTGTCTGATTATTCGACAGTGCAAGTTAAGGTGGGGGAAGCACGCACAGCCATTAATATGGCTAGAATGTTGCTGCATAATTGCTGTGAACTAGGGATGTTGGTAGCTCAAAAGAACGAAATAGCATCAATGGAATTAAAAACTGAGTTACGTGCAAAAGCTGCAATGGCTGGAAAACTTTCAGTTGAAGCTGTTAACCTTCTATTTCAGCTCTCTGGTGGAGCAGGCTTATATGATAAGAATCCGATATCTAGAGCCATGCGAGACATAAATAGTATGCAGAGCCATATTACTCTAAATTGGGATGTCAATGCTTCTAATCACGGACGAGTTCTGCTTGGCCTGCCTTCAGCTGACCCCGCATTATAATAAATTCCTAATTTTTTATTCAATTAAGTCGTTATCCTAAACAGATAGCCTAAACGCCAGAGTCATGCATCAGAGAGTTAATTCCTTTGACCACATCATCGACTCCAGCCAAAGCTGCTTCTTCTAAAACCTTTGAAACTACGGGAGCTGATTGGGTTCCTGAAACTCTTTCAATTGGATGATCTAACCAGTCAAATAGACGTTCTTGGGCTTCCTGCACAATGCGGGCGCCAAGGGAAGGACCCCTCGAGGTTTGTTCTACGATAAGTAAACGATTGGTTTTTTGTACGCTTTCCGTAATTAATTCCCAATCCA
>CAYRUX010000200.1:0-5794 GCA_964427515.1 uncultured Rhizobiaceae bacterium | reverse complement strand
CCATACCAAATATTGGTAATTTTCAAAACCTTAGCGGCACACTTCCTCTATAATCTTTTTTTATGGCAGAATTTGGGCAAAAATATTCTACATTCGCGTGACCAACCATTGAATTGCATAACTAAAATAACAGTTAGATGCGTTCAGCGTGAAATCTCAAACGAGTATAGTCCGCAATCCATCTTCCATCGATGTATAATTTATCCCTACACAAATCTTCTGTACGGCGCAAAAATTCAGACACTCTATTTTCTGGAACAACCTCCAGAAAATTAGTTGCGAACATCTGTATCCAATCTCTTATTCCATTTGCACAATTGTCCAAAGGAGTAGGTCTAACAAAATATTGCGCTTCAGTAACTCGAAAACCACCTTCTTCAAGTAAAGAAATGTAATAATCTTTTTCCGGAAAAAACCATGGAAAATTGACTCTATTTCTTGCGACAGACTCTTCCGCCAAAGCCTCATAGAGAGATTCGGTAATAGTAATAACATTTTTATGGCCGCCCATTTCCCCTACGAACCTTCCCCCACTTATTAAATTTTTCGCAATATTAGAAATGACTTTTTCTGGCTGTAAACTCCAATGTAAGAAGGCATTTGAAAAACATGCGTTAACCGGATCGGAGAGAGAAAACTCTTCTGCCATAGCACAAGAAAATTCAATATTAGGATATTTTTTCTGTGCAATAAGCACCATAGCAGGATCAGCATCTATACCGATCACGTCACATCCTGAAGCTTTAATTCTAGCGGTAAGTTGCCCCACCCCACATCCAAGATCCACTACTCTTTCACCAGCCTGCGGGTTCAATAACTCGACTAATTCAGACCCATATTCTGCAATAAAACCAAAAGATTTATCGTAAAATTGAGCATCCCATTCTTTGAGAATATTAGAATCTTCATTGTTCAAGGGGGCAACCTCTTTGTAAAATATGTTGCTAGTTTTATTTTTTAAATACAGACTACTTTTTCAGTTACCTCACTAATATATTCGAGGTCGATTGAAAGAACCTATTACAGTAATCATACAAGACGTAACCATTAAAATGAATTCTCCAACAAATATGCTTAAAATATCAACGTTTTCTCACCATGAGATAGATACTGTGACGCAACGACTTCTGGCTGAATTTCATCCTGTAGTTGAACAAAAAATTGATGATATTATTGCTGAATTTCTAAAATATGTGTCGGCATGGCCGGAGATGCGACAACTTACTCAAACTGCTGAAGGAACTGCCTGCCTCCGTCGCGAACAAGGCCAACATTTACTAAACCTCTTTCTCTGCAAATTTGACGAAGGATACTTTGCTCGCGTCAGTCGCATGGGCCAAGCTCATGAAAAGGCAGGGCTTGAACCACGTTGGTATTTGGGTGCGTATGGACATGTTTTAAAAATCTTGGTCGATCTTGCTATCGAACATTGTGGTGATAACGCAAAAAAGTTGCTAGCTACCGTTAGTGCTATAAATCGAGTTGTAGAAATCGATATGGCAAGTGCTGTATCTACAATTTACACGTCATCGGAAAGCCAAAAGATGGAAACAGATGACATTCGAATAATGGTAAAAGGTGTAGAGGGGCTCACTAAGGCTACGATAACTAGTAAATCATCATCCAATGACGACTAATAAATCAGTAAAAATTCTAATCGGGCATCACATTCTCTAGTATTCCCCCAACACGTACTGGTGCTATTTTTTTTGCCAGCCCGGTATCGTCGTCAGTTTGCAGAAAAACAGCAGCCAATGTTGGATCCGTAAGTACCGGTGTGAATCTTGCACCCGGCATCTTACGTGTAAAACGGTCTATGATTGGCTTAACTTCCATACCAATAATTGAATTGTAAGCTCCACACATACCAATATCCGTGATAAATGCTGTACCGCCAGGGAAAATACTATGATCTGCTGTAGGAACATGTGTGTGGGTCCCCGCAGCCAAAGATACCTTGCCATCGACATACCGGCCTAACGCCTGCTTTTCACTACTAGCTTCTCCATGAATATCTATGAGGATTGCATCTACATTCGCTCCAAGGCGATAAGGCTCCAGTACAGTCATCAAACTAGAAAACGGATCATCAATTGCATCCATAAATAATCGGCACATAACTTGAATTACTAATATTTTTCGACCATCTAAAATTTGATATAAACCGCTTCCCCTTCCTGGGGTGCCGGCAGGGTAATTTGCCGGTCTTATAAGCTTAGGATCTCCTTCTATATACGATACGGTTTCACGTTGATCCCAAGCGTGATTTCCAAGAGTAATAGCGTCAGCACCTAACTGATAGAACGAGCGGCAGATATCTCCTGTAATACCGAATCCACCCGCCGCGTTTTCTCCATTAATTACAATAAAATCTAATCGCAATTTTTTTCTTAATCCAGGTAATTCGGCATTTAAAATATCCCGACCAGCTCTACCAACTACGTCCCCCACCATTAAAATATTCATCAAAAAATCCTGTCATTGGTAGTGTTAAACTGTAAGACACCGCGCTCCGTAACAATCCAGTCTAATTTTTCATCCATATGATTATGGGGAACATGATCAACTCTCTGATCCCAAAAAGCAGCCCCAATCGACATTATAAGCCTATCAGAAGTGCGCGATCTTCTAATTGTCTTATCATAGTAGCCACCACCATATCCAAGACGATAACCTTCTGAATCGTAAGCTAGCAATGGAGCCACAAGAATATTAGGCAGCAAACTCTCACTGGTTTCTGCGGGCTCCGGAATATTGTAACATCCCTCAATCATCTCAGTTCCCAAGTGCCACTCTTTAAAAATTAATTCTCGCTGATTATTATCTACAAGAGGAAGAGCGCATCGATGTCCCATTGCGATTAAACGTCTTAGTAGTGGCATGACGTCAAACTCTTCCCGAATAGGCCAATACCCAGCAATAATTGCACCAGGTGCAAGAGGTATACTAGCCAAAAAATGAGCGGCTCCTCTGATTCCGGCACCTGCACTGTTTCTTCTATGGGCAAGCTTTCTACGCGCAGTCGCATACTCTCTAAGAGCCTTTTTTGCCTTAACTACGGGGTCTAATTTTGTCATGTTTCCAAATAAACGTAGAAGCCAATAGTTGGACGGCGCCATAGTGACCGCCACACTAAGAGTTTCCTCTAGGCCCGCAAAAGCAGGTGGGCGCCATATACCGGGGCCACGACCCCGGCAGAGATAGCTCCCTAGAGGTTCTTATTGGCCCCGGGAAACTAGCGCATGTCGAATCCTTCAGCCACCGTCCAATTCAAATCTAGTCACTTTCAAGCCCAGCGGCAATATTTTCAATTCTTTTCGCTAAAGATTCTATTATTGGTGCAACCTTTGCTTCTAAAGCTTCCCTAGTCTCTTTCCGAATTTCCTCCTCTGAATTCTTAGCTGCAACCTGCAATCTCTGCATTTCGTCATAAGCTTCAGAAAGCTCGTCCGCAATTAAAAGACTTGCCATAACCAGAAGTCGGCCTTCACCAACCTGCCCGACAGTTTGTGCAATTTCTAATGCTCTTTTATCAATATATGTAGCAAGACGTTCTACATGTTCCTCCTGACCATCATCGCAGACAACGGGGTAAGTACGTCCATTAATAGTGACCGTTACTTGGGCCATAGCTAAAAGCGCCTACTCTTTTATAAAAGATTTTAAATCATTAATTGCGCCGTCCAACCGGTTCGCTACGGCTTCGCTCACAACCTGCATTGCCGCATAGTGTTCCTGAGCATCTCTAAGAGCTACTCCAGACTTGCGGTGGTCTAAGCGTAGCGCCTCAAGTTGAGCCTGCAACTCATCCCGTTCCTTTTGTACGACTTGCAGCGATTCGGATAACACAGCAGTTCTACGTGCACCCTCTGTCACAGTGCCTGTTTCAATGGAGCGCGTCATTCGTTCGACCGCTTTACCAAGATGATTAACCGCTTCTTCCAAAGTTGTCATAATCTAATATTATCAATATCTTGTGTTAAAGCCTGAAACTTACTTCTTACCATTAAACACTTAGACTAGGCTGGCATTTCCGTCAACTACGGGAAGTGTAGATTAATATTATAAGTTCTAATTGTTGACGGTGCTAGAGTCCCTCGGCATGTTTTAATCTAAATTCAGCCAAATACTTTTTTTGCACAATAATATTTGCTACAGATACATTATGAAAAATTTAACCAACTCGAGAAAACTAAAAGGGCAACCAATGCTAAAGATGGCGAATGCTATTCGAGCACTTTCGATGGATGCGGTACAAAAAGCTAATTCCGGTCATCCAGGTATGCCACTGGGTGCGGCAGATATTGCTACTGTTCTTTTTGCAAAATTTTTAAAACATGACCCGGCGCACCCTGATTGGCCAGACAGAGACCGTTTTATTCTCTCTGCCGGCCATGGCTCAATGTTGCTTTACTCCTTGCTCTACCTTTGTGGTTATCCCGATATTGATATAGATCAAATCCGGTCATTCCGACAATTAAATAGCCGAACACCTGGCCACCCTGAATATGGAGTTGCAGCCGGTATAGAAACGACAACAGGGCCACTGGGACAAGGCCTCGCAACAGCTGTGGGTATGGCAATAGCTGAGCGAATGTTTGCAACACGTTTTGATGCTGATCTTGTAGATCACAGGACATATGTACTGGTAGGAGATGGGGACTTAATGGAGGGTATCAGCCAGGAAGCTATTTCTTTAGCAGGATACCTTCGTTTGCAAAAACTAATCGTACTATACGATAGTAATAGTATTTCTATTGATGGCTCTACCAACCTAACGTTTGCTGATGATACATTGAAAAGGGCTGAAGCTTCTGGATGGGATACTTTTAATGTAGATGGGCACAATCAAGTCGAAATCGAAAAAGCGATCGGATCGGCAATAAAGACAGATACCCCTTCGCTCATAATGTGTAGAACTAAGATAGGTTTTGGATCCCCTAATAAGGAGGGGTCTGAAGCTAGCCATGGCGCTCCACTGGGAGACCAAGAGGTTGAAGATACACGAAAACGCCTTAATTGGGACTCAACTGCTTTTGTTATTCCTTCAGACATTCTATCCTGTTGGCGAGAAGCAGGCGCCAGCAAAGCACATCTATATAAAAGCTGGGCTGAAAATCTTTCTTCCAAGGATCCAAAATACAGTGCTGAATTTATAAGAGTTTCAAAGGGATTGTTGCCCAAAGATTGGAGTAAAAATCTTGTAAAACTAAAACGTTCGTTTGCTGATGATAATGTCAAGCTAGCAAGCCGAGTTGCAAGTCAGAAAGTTCTCGAAATTCTATCTCAAACTCTACCTGAATTAGTTGGAGGTTCCGCTGATCTTAGTGGTTCAAATGGAACCCGTACGGCTCTCATGGAAGCGATAAACCCTAATGATTTTCGTGGAAATTATATTCATTACGGTGTCAGGGAACATGGAATGGCCGCCGCAATGAATGGTATAGCTCTTCATGGTGGCTTTATCCCATATGGCGGAACATTTTTGATTTTCTCCGATTACTGCCGGCCTGCAATTCGATTGTCAGCTTTAATGAATCAACGGGTTATTTATGTAATGACTCACGATTCTATTGGATTGGGAGAAGATGGCCCAACCCACCAACCTGTTGAACACTTAGCAGCTTTGCGGGCAATCCCCAATCTGAGACTATACCGACCAGCAGATTCTGTAGAGACCGTTGAATGTTGGCAATTGGCAATAGAATATGAAACAGGCCCATAGGTGCTTGAGCTCAGCAGACAAGGGGTTGGACCGCAAAGAAAAATACCCTCTGACGGAAACCTGTGCTGG
>CAYRUX010000199.1:0-8816 GCA_964427515.1 uncultured Rhizobiaceae bacterium | reverse complement strand
AGTTGCTGTGGTGGTTTCCGCCATGGCAGGAGTAACTGATCAGATGGTTGGGTGGACCAGGGAGATTACAGACAACGCTGATAGGGCAGAATATGATGTTGTTGTATCAAGCGGTGAACAAGTTACAAGTGGTTTAGTGGCGCTCGCTTTACAACATTTAGGGATTACCTCTAGATCATGGTTGGGTTGGCAGTTGCCCGTACGCACTAGTTCAAGCCATTCCACTGCAAGAATCTTGGATATAGAAATTTCAGAACTTAAAGAGTTTATGGCAGAAGGAGGTGTGCCTGTAGTAGCGGGTTTTCAAGGTCTTTCGCCGGACGGCCGGGTAACTACAGTGGGGCGTGGTGGGTCTGATACGCTAGCTGTAGCGCTTGCTTCAGCACTCAAGGCTGATAGATGTGACCTTTATTCGGATGTTACAGGAGTGTTCACTGCAGACCCGTGGATAGTGAAAGATGCTCGAAAGCTTGATAAAATTACCTGTGAGGAAATGTTAGAATTAGCTACATTAGGAGCAAAAGTGCTTGATCCACGTTCTGTAAGAATGGCATTACGTCATCGTCTTCCAATTCAAGTACTTTCTAGTTTTGCTGATTTACCGGGAACTTTGGTTGAAGGAACAATAATTACGGATGTATGGGGTATGACTTTAGAAGAAGACGAAAAACACAATATGGTTACAGGAATTGCTTATAGCCGAGAAGACGCTAAGATCACGGTGGCCGGAGTTCCTGATAAGCCAGGAGTTGCAGCAGATATTCTAGCACCATTAACCGATGCTGGAATAAATATAGATATGATAGTGCAGAACGTTTCTCACCAAGGCAATGCAACCGATATTACCTTTACAGTGCCGCGTTCTGATGCTGAGCGAGCACTTAATGCATTGATGAAAATGAAGGGTTCGTTAGAGTTTGAGACGGTGGTGAGTGATATTAACGTTGCTAAAGTGTCAGTAATTGGAATTGGCATGCAAAGTCATACGGGTGTTGCACAGACCATGTTTTCTGCTCTTGCTAAAGAGAACATAAATATACTGGTTATATCTACTTCTGAAATTAAAATCAGTGTATTAATTGCAGAATCACAAACTGAGATGGCCGTCCGTGCACTACACAATGCTTATAAATTAAATGAACAGTAGATCTAATCTAGATATAGCTAGATCTGACTTGTACAGGCTTTCAGCGAGAGGTGCTGAGTTTTTAGGTGTCCGTTATGCAATTCTTGGAGGCGCAATGTCTTGGGTCTCTGAGAGACGCCTCGTGGCAGCCACATCTAATAGTGGTGCATTCGGGGTTATAGCCACGGGGTCGCTCAGTCCGGAAGAATTAAGAGAAGAAGTTCTCGGGACGTTTGCGCTTACAGAAAAACCTTTTGGGGTTAATGTAATTATTATGCACCCCGAACTTAAAGAGCTTCTGGAGGTATGTATTCACGAAGGTGTTAAACATGTTGTGCTTGCTGGGGGCATGCCTCCTCAATGGGCCATAGATCTTTTAAAACAGTCTGGCACTCGTGTAGTTGCATTTGCTCCCACTTTGCCAGTGGCAAAAAAGCTTAGGCGTCGGGGTGTTGACGCTTTTATAATTGAAGGTATGGAGGCAGGTGGCCACACTGGCCCCGTGGCAACTAGTGTTTTATGCCAAGAGATATTGCCTTATCTTAAAGATGTTCCAGTATTTGTTGGCGGAGGTATAGGCAGAGGAGATATCATAGCGCAATATTTGCTAATGGGTGCAGCAGGTTGCCAGATCGGTACAAGGTTTGTCTGCGCACTGGAATCTATAGCGCACGAAAATTTCAAGAAAGCTTTTATAAATGCTAAAGCTAGAGATGCTCAGCTTTCAGTGCAGCTAGACCCAGAATTTCCAGTTATTCCAGTTCGAGCCATATCTAACAAGGCAACTCTAGAGTTTAATGAGGCTCAGCGGAATGCTATCGCTAGTTATAGAGAAGGAAAAATGGGTCAAAAAGAAGCACAACTATTTATTGAACGGTTTTGGGCTGGTTCGTTGCGTCGAGCTGTAATTGATGGAGACATAGAATATGGTTCGTTAATGGCTGGTCAAAGCGTTGGGATGGTCGAAAAGGAACAGCCAGTTGCTGAGATTGTAGATGAACTAATAACTCAGGCGATCCATGCACTTGAAATCAGACAGCTTAATTTATAGTAAGATTAAATAGCACTAGGTTCTATTTTATACAGGCTAATATCTAAAAATATACACGTTGCGCCAATTATTGCAGAATGCTACTCTGAGAAATCTTAGCCATTGCAACGAATTAGAGGTAGTTCTTTTAGCGTGACACATAAAAGGACTAATATCTAGGTTAGATATTTAAGTTAACGAAACTTGGATAGTTAAACCTAAATTATTGTTGGGATCGAAACAACCTGCAGCAATTATGCCTCTTGATGAATGGGTTGATGGGGTAGTTTTTTGATTTTTATTATAAATAAAGTCAGTTCTAGAGAAGAGGCTCCTGTATGGATGAACGGCGGAGCGATGACTCTCTAGAGCCTATGGTTGAAGAATCGTTGCCATTGCTGGATGGTCACGATCGGGCTGTGAAACAGAATTCTAGCCTTGGCGAGGATCTAAAGCGTGCTCGTACGGTTGCAGGCCATAGTCTCGAGGATGTATCTGAAGTTCTTCGTATCAGACTTACTTATTTAGAGTATCTGGAATCAGGCAAATTTGATGAGTTGCCAGGGCTAACTTATGCGGTTGGTTTTTTAAGAAGTTATAGTGCTTATTTAGGTTTAGACTCTGACACGATGGTAACGCGACTCAAGCAGGGTTCTGATGGCACTATTACAAAGCCTAATTTGTCCTTTCACGTGCCAAACAGGGAAATTAGCAGGCCTAGGCCAATACTTATATTTATAGTTTTATTATTGGCAGGGATTGCATATGGAGGGTGGTACCTTTACTCCACACAAGGTCAGATAGCGAATGAGCTGGTTTCTGATGTCTCAACAACATTAACCGAAGTTGCTGGTTTTTCAAATGACGATGAAGTGATGGTTGCTATAGCTTCACAATCAGGTGATGAGGTTGAAGGTAATTCTGAAGCGCCAATTAAAAGTTCTAAAATTGTAAGTGACCCTTTGACCGAAGATGAAAAGGTTGTTAACACGGAAAACGAAGAAGTAATCCGTAACTTAAACAATTCTGAGGGTGATAACGAGGTAATTGGGAAATCAAACCTAAAGCCTAACGATATAGAGACTGCGTCTGTTCCAGACGTTGAGTTGTCTCAGACTTCTGTTGAGTCTAGTAATACAGGGGATGCAAACAATTCTAATTTGAGTTTGATTTCGTCGGATACTCAAGCGAGTGATTTAAATGATGTTCAGGGTACAGTGGAGTCTCAGGCTAATACGGGAACCAATATTGATAGCGATGACTCCAAAGTTCATGGGGAAGAGAATGTAAATGCTCGAATTATTATTACCGCAACAGAGGATAGCTGGATTGAAATTCTGGGGCCAGGCAAAGAGTTAATATTTACCAGGATATTGAGAAACGGTGACATATACCGAGTTCCTAATAGTGACGGTCTTAAGATGATTACCGGTAATGCCGGTGCACTAGAGATCCGAGTCGATGGCACTTTAATAGAACCTATTGGTCCAATTGGTGTTGTTCGACGCGACCTATTATTGAAACCTGAACGACTGCTAGGCACTAATGGTGTAGAGTATTAGAAAGTAAATTCTTTTTTCAAGTTGGCTAATCTAACCCACCGACATATATAGCGTTGTGGTAGAAAGTTGTTTTTTCAAAAGTGGTAAAATGTCTTTATGGAGTATTAAGTGCCAATGTTGCAACCAGTGCGTGGAACAAGAGATATATGGGTAGAAGAGAGCAAGGTTTATAGACATGTAGCCGATACCTCTCGTCTGATTTCTCGCCTATATGGTTATCAAGAGATATCTACGCCAATTTTTGAGTTTTCAGAGGTATTCCAGAGAACTCTTGGGGATAGTTCAGACATTGTCACCAAAGAAATGTACAAATTTCAAGATAAAGCTGGAGACTGGGTTACTTTGCGACCTGAGAACACAGCGGGTGTTGCACGAGCAGTTATAAGTGGAGGATACAACCAGAACTTACCTCTAAAATTGTTCTATTCGGGTCCGATGTTTCGTTATGAAAGGCCTCAGAAAGGACGTTTAAGGCAATTCCATCAAACGGGAGTGGAATTGTTAGGTGTGGCAGAGCCACTAGGAGATGTGGAAATAATTGGTCTTGGTTATCATGTGTTAGGTGCGCTTGGACTTTCCAATAAGGTAACATTGGAGTTAAATACTCTAGGAGATACTGAGAGCAGGGCTGATTATAAAGCGACTTTAGTTGAATATTTTCAAAGCCATTGTCATCATCTTTCAGAGGAAAGTAATAAAAGGTTAGCTCGCAATCCTCTGCGTATATTAGATTCTAAAGATGAGGCTGATCGCCAAATTATTGCTGAAGCTCCAAAATTAGAAAATTATCTTAATCTTTCTTCCAAAAAGTTTTTTGATGAGGTTTGTAGTGGATTAGATGCTTTGAGTATAGATTATAAATTGAACCCAAATTTAGTCCGAGGCCTTGATTATTATTGTCATACGGCATTTGAATTCACCACAAACTTGTTGGGGTCTCAGGGAGCTGTGTTAGCTGGCGGAAGGTATGATGGATTAATAAAGTCTATGGGTGGGCCGGCAACCGCAGGGGTAGGTTGGGCAGCTGGAATTGAGCGACTATCTATGTTAGTAGATGAACATAAAGATAAAAAAAATGTCATAGTCGTTATTCCTGTTGGGCCAGATATGGAAACACAAGCATTTATTCTGGCAAACAGGTTACGTAAAAGCGGTTTTTACACTGATTATGTATTTCGAGGAAATTTATCAAAACGTTTGAAAAAAGCTCACCAGTTAGAGGCTCGGTACGCTGTCATTATTGGCAGTGAGGAATTATCCATGGGAAATGTGACCATTCGTGACCTTGATAGTGGTAGGCAGGAGGAGATAAGCAAAGACAATCTTGAATCCTATTTAAGTTGTTCGAAGGCTTAGGTTTTGGAGACCAATAACGTGAGTTTAAAGGGTCAGCTCGAAGGTATCATTGCTCGACAAGAGGAACTTACTGACCTTTTGTCCGGAAAGCGTGAGCTATCAAGCGAAGAACTTGTGAGATTTTCAAAAGAGTATGCGGAGTTGAAGCCTTTGATTTTTGCAATTGAAGAACTACAGAAAGTGAAGGGTGAAACAACCAGTATTAATGAAATTATTAAAGACCCTGAGAGCGATAGCGATATTCGCATGCTTGCTGAAGACGAATTAAAATCTAATAAGATTAAAATAGAAGGTCTAGAACAGCGTCTAAAAATCCTACTTTTACCAAAAGACGAGGCGGATAACAAAAACGCTATTATTGAAATTAGGGCTGGAACAGGAGGAGAGGAAGCAGCTTTATTCGCAGCAGATTTAATGAGAATGTATCAACGGTATGCAGAGCAAAAGCGATTGACTGCTGAAATTATTTCAATGTCGGAAACAGGTTTAGGTGGAATAAAAGAGGCAGTAATTGCGATCAGTGGTCAAGGTGTGTTTGCAAGTATGAAATACGAATCTGGCGTTCATAGGGTCCAAAGGGTGCCAGAAACCGAAACAGGAGGGAGAATCCATACTTCTGCTGCGACGGTGGCAGTCCTTCCTGAGGCAGAGGAAATAGACTTAGTTATCAATGAAAAAGATCTCCGAATTGATGTGTATAGAGCGTCTGGCCCGGGAGGTCAGAGTGTTAACACAACTGATAGTGCAGTTCGTATTACACATGGGCCCACCGGTATAGTAGTTACTCAGCAAGATGAAAAATCTCAACATAAGAACAAATCCAAAGCAATGAAGGTTTTACGGTCAAGGCTTTATGATCATGAGCGAATGCAAATTGATGCCGAAAGGGCTGAATCTCGACGTGGGCAGGTGGGTTCTGGGGATAGATCGGAACGAATCAGAACATACAACTTTCCGCAAAGTAGGGTTACGGACCATCGAATTAATCTAACTCTCCATAACCTTGACAAAGTTCTAAATGGTGAAGCTTTAGATCAGTTTGTTGATGAATTGCTCAGTCAGGATCAAATGCAACGTCTAGCTCAATTGAGTGGATAGTACAAACCTAATGCAAAGTGTAGAAAAAGCGCTCGCGAAAGGGAGTAGTTTTCTTTCAAAAAGCCGTATCGAAAGACCACGGCACGAAACGACCATTCTACTAACTCATGCGATATCGGTTACTCGGGAGACAATATTTTTAGAAGGTCAGCGTCAGCTTACTGATAAAGAACAAAAAGTTTTCTGGGATCTTGTACTTCGTAGATCTAATGGCGAGCCTCTGGCTTACATACTTGGTGAACGCGAGTTTTGGAGCCTTAATTTTGAAGTCACACCAGATACTCTCATACCGAGGCCTGATAGCGAACTTTTAGTAGAGTTGGCACTTGAGTTCATCAATGAACGATTTTATCAAAGACTAAAAATTCTTGATCTTGGGGTTGGAAGTGGTTGTTTGCTAGTTTCTCTTTTAAAGGAATTAAAAGTTGCGGAAGGATTGGGGTTAGATCAAAGTTTTGCCGCGTTGATGGTCGCACGTCGTAACGCTGAACGTCATGGTGTATCGGAAAGAACATGTTTTGTAGCGGGGTCTTGGGGGGAGCCATTGAACTGCTTATTTGATGTAATTGTTGTTAATCCTCCATATATAGCGTTTAGCGAAGCATCAAAATTAGAACCTGATATACTTGAGTACGAACCTTCTGAGGCATTATTTGGGGGTATTAGTGGTGATCGCATGTATAGAGAACTCGCACCTCATCTCGTGCGTCTTTTAAACCCAAACGGACAAGTATTTGTTGAGCTCGGGGCTGGTTTAGCGGAAAAGGTAAAAACACTACTTACAACCGCTGGATTGGTGGAAATTGATCGACGGCGCGATTTGGCGGGAATTGAACGGTGCGGTATTTATGCATTTTAATACATAATTTGTGATGCAAAAATGTGATATTTATATCAAGTATTGTAATAGGAGAAAAAAAATGGTTGAAAACTGGGTATTCCTGAATAGGGTCTATTTGGTAACGGCTAACGTGGGAATAAATATTAACTGCGTTAGTCAAATATACACGGCTAAGTAAGCCGTTATTTTGTCCCAATGTTTAATATAATTTGCCGCGTGTTTTTTGCGGTGCGGGCGAGCGGATTGTTCGATCCCGATGGGTGAGATCATAATATGAGTCAAGGCCAATCATCGAAACGTCCTCGTGGTCATCGAGGTAATGGGCGCCGATCGGGTGGTAGTCGCAATTCTAGCTTTGAGAGCAATGGCCCTCAGGGTAAGATCCGTGGCACAGCCTATCAGGTAATCGAAAAATATCAGGCATTAGGTCGTGATGCGTTAACATTTGGAGATCGGGTTGCAGCTGAAAACTATTTTCAACATGCTGAACACTATTATCGAGTATTGGCTGCGAACGGTGGAATTGATCCTAGAAGTGGACGTAATAGTGGGCAAAATCAAGGAAGATCTGTTCAACAGCAGAACCAAACTCGGAAACCACAAAATTCTGAAGAACATGGGAAAGTAAGTGTGGGGGAAGGGGAGTTAATTAATTCCGGTGATGTCAGTTCGTCCTCAAAATCTTCTGAAGAAAATACGCAGGATGAAACTGTACCTGAACAGGCCGAAGCAGAAAGTTCTCCCAACTAGTAATCGATATATTTTTAATTTAACTAATTTAGAATCGATTTAATGTCTCGCTTTATGTGTATACAGTTAAGTGGATGGCACTTGTGTGTTCACTTTTTACCCCCATATATAAGTCTTAGCCTTTAATTTTGATCATTTGATACATATTAATTTTGGATACTTTTTTACCAATAGCTAATTCGGTATATTATGGATCTTGAAAGATTTACAGAGCGATCCCGTGGGTTCATACAATCGGCTCAAGGGTTGGCGGCGCAAAGTGGACATCAGCAATTTACACCGGGGCATCTACTACAAGTATTATTGCAAGATGAAACTGGTCTAGCTAGCAATTTAGTTCGTCAGGCAGGAGGTGACCCAGAGGCTGCACTTGGCTTTGTAAAGAAAGAATTAACTAAATTACCAAAAGTTGAAGGCAAAGGTGCTGGTCAAATATATGTTTCATCTGAACTTGCTCTTTTATTGAAACATGCGACTGAGCTTGCTAATAAATCAGGTGATAGGTTTGTAAGTGTAGAACGAATTTTGCAAGCTCTCTGTGGGGTATCGTCAGTTAATGCACTAGCTGAAGCCGGTGTAAAAGGTGAGACGTTAGAGTCAGTAATATTAGATATGCGAAAGGGGCGAACTGCACAAACTGCAACTGCGGAAGACGCACTTGATGCTCTTAGTCGTTTTGCTAGGGATTTGACAGCTGCTGCTCGTGAAGGAAAGCTCGACCCAGTGATTGGTCGAGATGAAGAGATTAGGCGTACTATTCAGGTGTTGTCGCGCAGAACGAAGAACAACCCGGTGCTGATCGGGGAGCCAGGCGTAGGCAAGACAGCAATAGCAGAGGGGTTGGCACTTCGAATTGTTAATGGCGACATTCCTGAATCTATGCGAAACAAGCGTCTCCTAATGCTTGATTTGGGAGCATTAGTGGCGGGAGCCAAATTTAGAGGAGAATTTGAGGAACGTCTGAAGGGAGTGCTGGCGGAGGTTACAGTTTCAAACGGTGATATTATTCTCTTCATAGATGAAATGCATACCATAGTAGGTGCTGGTTCTAGT
>CAYRUX010000198.1:0-7117 GCA_964427515.1 uncultured Rhizobiaceae bacterium | reverse complement strand
CAATTCAAAAATATTTAGAAAATAAAAGATTAAAAAAAACAGAGGCAGCATAAAATGTCGTTGTATAAAAAAAATTTAAAAAAATTAACAAAGGCAAATGTGTATGATAAAAAATATGAACATGATGCATGTGGCGTGGGTTTTGTAGCTTCAACAAAAGGAAAAAAATCAAGAAAAGTCGTTGAGTATGGAATTGAAGCACTAAAGGCTGTTTGGCATAGAGGTGCAGTCGACGCTGACGGAAAAACAGGTGATGGTGCTGGCATTCACGTTGAAATTGCCCAAGGCTTTTTCAAGGAACACGCCGAAAATACTGGACATCGGGTGAAAGAAGGTCGTCTTGCCCTCGGAATGATATTCTTACCTAAAACAGATTTGATTGCTCAAGAAACATGTCGTGAAATTGTTGAATCAGAAATCCTTCGTTTTGGCCATGGCATCTACGGGTGGAGACAAGTACCCATTGACTATACCGTGATTGGTGAAAAAGCTAATGCGACGCGACCAGAAATTGAACAGGTTATGATTTCAAATAATCGCGCAGTTGATGAAAATCAATTCGAAATCGACCTATACATAATTCGGCGTCGAATCGAAAGAATGGCTCTCCAGCATCATATAAAAGATTTCTACATATGTTCTTTAAGTTGCCGAACGGTGGTATATAAAGGGATGTTTTTAGCCGAGCAATTAACAGCGTTCTATCCTGATTTGCTTGACGATCGATTTATCTCCAGCTTTGCTATTTTCCATCAACGTTATTCAACAAATACATTCCCAACGTGGCGTTTGGCGCAACCATTTCGAATGTTGGCACACAACGGGGAAATCAATACCATCAAGGGCAATACTAATTGGATGAAAAGCCATGAAACCCGGGCATCAAGTGAAATATTTGGCGAGTACAATAGTGAAATTTTTCCGCTAATTGAACCTGACGTATCAGACTCTATGGCTTTGGACTCTGTTACCGAAGCACTCGTTCATGCTGGCAGATCGATCCCATCTGCTCACTGCATGGTAATTCCAGAAGCTTGGTCCCACCGGCAACATTTACCAACAAGCCATCGTGATTTCTTTGCCTATTGCAACTGCGTAATGGAACCCTGGGATGGTCCCGCCGCTATAGCAGCATCAGATGGAAGATGGGTAGTTGCTGGCATGGACCGCAACGGCCTTCGTCCTCTGCGCTATACATTAACTGAAGGCGGACTTTTGATAGTCGGATCGGAATCTGGCATGGTTCCTATGCATGAGTCAGAGGTGGTAGAAAAGGGACGTTTAGGCCCTGGACAAATGATCGGTGTTAATCTCATAGAGGGACAATTTTACCATGACCGTGAAATCAAAGACATGCTTGCGAACCGCCGCCCCTACAGTAAATGGGTAAAGAATATCATTGAGATAGACAGTTTAATAGGAAAGGAAAAAGAGCCTATAGCCTTCTCCGATGATGAACTGCATCACCGCCAAAAGTTGTTTGGATATAGCATGGAAGATTTAGAGCTTATCCTACATCCAATGGTTCAGGATAGAAAAGAACCCACAGGATCTATGGGTGATGACACACCGCTAGCTGTGCTCTCACAGCATCATCGCGGTCTGCACCACTTTTTTCGACAAAACTTTAGCCAGGTGACTAATCCCCCTATTGATTCATTACGCGAATATGGTGTCATGAGTCTAAAAACTCGACTTGGAAACTTAGGCAATATGTTTGAAGAAAGCGAAGGGCAAACAAACCTCCTACAGCTCAATAGTCCCGTTTTAACAAATGGGGAATTTCAAGCAATGTTGGGTTATATGGGAGATAAAGCAGCCTGGATTGACTGTACATTCAAAGCTGACCAAGGGCATAATGAGCTAACAGAGGCCATGAAGCGAATTCGTCGAGAAGCAGAGGATGCTGTGCGAGGAGGGGCTATTCACCTCGTACTTAGTGATGAAAACACATCTCCCAACAGAGCACCAATTCCCATGATTCTTGCAACGGGAGGTGTTCATAGTCACCTAATTCAACAAAAATTACGCACGTTTACGTCTATAAATGTGCGGTCAGGTGAATGCCTCGATGTTCATTATTTTGCTGTTCTCATCGGAGTAGGCGCAACTACCGTTAACGCCTATTTGGCGCAAGAAAGCATTGCAGAACGGCAGTCTAGAGGCCTATTTGGTAATGTTGGACTAGAAGAATGCTGTCAAAAATTTAGATCAGCCGTCGATTCTGGCCTTTTAAAAATATTGTCCAAAATGGGAATTTCTGTACTGGCCTCATATCGTGGTGCATACAATTTTGAAGCTGTTGGTCTATCTCGAGCATTAGTCGCAGAATACTTCCCCGGAATGAGTTCTCGTATTTCTGGCATTGGCCTCTCAGGAATTAAACAACGCGTACTAAGCCTACACAAAAAAGCTTATGATGAAATAGGGGCGACGTTGCCGATTGGGGGTCTTTACAAAGCACGAAGCTCTGGTGAAGAGCATGCTTTTGATGGACGACTTATACATATTTTGCAACACGCTGTGGCAAATGATTCGTACGCGACATATAAAAAATACGCAAGTGGCATATACGAAATGTCTCCAATTCACGTGCGGGATTTGTTGGGGTTTAGTAATAATACAAAACCAATCGAGTTAGAAGAAGTAGAATCAATCACCGAAATCCGCAAACGTTTCATGTCAGGCAGCATGTCACACGGAGCTCTTTCAAGGGAAGCTCATGAAACACTAGCTATCGCAATGAACCGAATTGGCGCAGCTTCCTGCTCTGGTGAAGGAGGAGAAGACCCTACACGCTACGACCCTCGTCCAAATGGCGATAATGCAAATTCGGCTGTAAAACAAATTGCTTCTGGTCGATTTGGTGTTACCGCTGAATATCTTAATAGATGTAGAGAAATAGAAATTAAAATGGCCCAAGGTGCTAAACCAGGAGAAGGAGGTCAATTGCCAGGATGCAAAGTATCAGAAGAAATTGCTCGCCTTCGCTACGCCACCCCCGGCGTAACACTAATTTCGCCACCCCCACACCACGATATTTATTCAATAGAAGACCTTGCACAGTTAATATATGACCTAAAACAAATTAACCCTCAAAGCAGAGTATCAGTCAAACTGGTAGCTCAAGCAGGGATAGGAACAATCTCGGCAGGAGTTGCAAAAGCTAAGGCCGACATTATTCTAATATCAGGACATGATGGTGGAACCGGCGCCGCACCTCAAACTAGTCTAAAATATGCTGGCGTTCCTTGGGAAATGGGTCTGGCTGAGGTGAATCAGGTGCTCACCCTTAATCGACTTAGACATACCACAACTCTGCGTGCAGATGGGGGAATTAAAACAGGAAAAGACGTAGTCATTGCCGCACTACTAGGAGCTGAAGAATTCGGCATAGGAACCGCCTCTCTAGTTGCTATGGGCTGTATTCTTGTAAGACAGTGTCATTCCAATACTTGCCCCGTAGGTATATGCACCCAGAACCCCGACTTGCGTTCTAAGTTTGAGGGGACACCTGAAAAGGTAGTAAACCTCTTCAGCTTTATTGCTGAAGAGGTTCGCGAAATTCTGGCGACGTTAGGCGTAAAAAGTATTGATGACATTATCGGGAGAACTGATTTATTGCGTCAAATTAGTCGCGGAAGTAGGGATCTAGATGACCTAGACCTAAACCCTATTCTTGCTCAAGCGGATCCTGGTGGATTTCCCCGCACTTCATCTCGAGAAGGTCACAACGAAGTCCCGGAAAGCTTAGATGAAAAGATGATTCGAGATGCCGATGAAGCTCTTGAAGGCCCAGAAAAAATGCAGCTTGCCTACACAGTAAGTAATACCCAACGCGCCATTGGCACTAAATTTTCTTCAAACCTTACTCAGCGATTTGGAATGACAGGACTGCCTCCTGATTATTTTACTATTAGAATGCGTGGTGCGGCTGGGCAATCATTAGGTGCATTTGCCGTCCAAGGACTAAAACTACAAGTAATTGGTGAAGCCAATGATTACGTTGGAAAGGGGCTTTCGGGGGGTACGATTGTTATACGGCTAGCAACATCAAGTAACTTAATTTCAAATGAAAATGCGATCATCGGTAATACGGTTCTTTATGGGGCAACGTCCGGTAAATTGTTTGCTGCAGGACAAGCAGGAGAACGATTTTGTGTTCGCAATTCAGGCGCATCGGCAGTGGTTGAAGGTTGTGGGTCAAATGGATGTGAGTACATGACCGGAGGCACCTCAGTTATCCTAGGGCGAGTTGGAGATAACTTTGCTGCAGGCATGACGGGTGGAATGGCATTTGTATATGATACCACCGACGAATTTAAGGAAAGAGTTAATGCGGACTCTGTAATTTGGCAGCGCATAAAAAGTAAGTACTGGGAAGATGTATGCTACAATCTAGTTCGTGAACATTATGAAGAAACTCAGTCCCGTTTTTCAGAACGGCTTCTAGCAGACTGGTTACTAGAATCTGATAAATTCTGGCAAATTTGTCCAAAAGAAATGATATCTCGCATTCCCCAGCCACTTAACGATGAGGCAACCACAATAACGGCCTAATATTTCTAGCCCACCTAGCTATTGGAACGGGACTATAATATTTCTGTTAAATAAAAAAGCGTTGGATTGGCACAATTATTTAATTCTATTGAGATCCGAAGCCTCAAACTTTTGATAACGGCTTCGTGGTTTCACAATGTACCAGTACAGTGCTACAAAAGGTAATGCTAACAGTTGGCATTTGGTTCATTTCAGTCAACTTTCTCTCTGTTGCTGGAGCGTTAACATCGAAGCAATAACTGTTGGTTCAAGTGGCAGAATTACTAAGGGATGTTTTGATCTCTATAACGATGAAAATAAAGCAACACGCGACAACGTATTGGGCAGAATCCGCAATATTAAAATCTCAATAATTTCGTGCAATTATATTACTTACATTTGGAGTAAGTTCATTTAACTCAAAGGAACTATCTATATTAATCCAGCAAGATCCCTGAGGACATAGTGAAGAATTCCTCCATGACGATAGTACTCTGCCTCTCTCGCAGTGTCTATTCGACATTTAAGACCGTGGTTATCACTTGACCCATCTTGACGTCTGATTATACAGGAAACTTCCATACCAGGTTTAATTCCATCCTGAATTCCCTTAAGATCTATCACCTCACTGCCATTTAAACCCAATGTTTTACGAGTTACACCCTTCTTAAATTCTAACGGAAGAACACCCATACCCACTAAGTTTGAACGATGAATACGTTCAAAGCTCTCGGCAATTACTGCCTTAACACCAAGAAGCAGGGTACCCTTTGCTGCCCAATCCCTAGATGACCCTGTTCCATACTCTTTTCCTGCAATCACAACAAGAGGGACGCCATCTGTCGAATATTTCATTGCCGCATCAAATATAAATAACTGATTCCCCTCTGGCATGTGAAGTGTGACCCCACCTTCCGTCTCAGCAAGCATTTCATTTCTAATCCGAACGTTAGCAAACGTACCCCGCATCATTATTTCATGATTTCCACGACGTGAACCGTACGAATTAAAATCTGCCTGTCCAACTTGCCTCTCTATAAGATAGGAGCCGCCAGGAGTTTCGTATTTTATAGCTCCGGCCGGTGAAATATGATCAGTAGTAACGCTATCTCCAAGCAATGCTAAAACCCTCGCTCCTATAACATCAGAGAGTGGCCCCGGGTTTTTTTCTATTCCATCAAAATATGGTGGTTGGCGCACATACGTGCTGCCTTCTTGCCAAGCATATGTTAACCCCTTGGGTGGCTGAATACCCTGCCATTCCTCGCTACCAACGAATACATTGGCATATTGCTCAGAAAACATACGTGGCGTAATTGATTGGTTTACAGCAGTCCGGATTTCTTCATTGCTGGGCCAAAGATCCTTAAGAAACACCGGCTCCCCTTTATCATCTTTTCCCAATGAATCTTTGGTAATATCAATATTCATATTGCCCGCTATTGCATAAGCCACAACAAGAGGAGGCGAAGCAAGATAATTAGCTCGAACGTGTGGGCTTATTCTACCCTCGAAATTTCTATTCCCTGAAAGCACTGAAGCTACTACTAAATCACCACCAACAATAGCCTCAGTGATTTCCTCTGAGAGCGGGCCAGAATTTCCGATACAGGTTGTACAACCATAACCCACAACATTAAATCCAAGAGAATTCAAATCTTCTTGAAGCCCTGCCCTCTCAAGATACTCACTAACTACTCTAGAACCAGGAGCTAATGATGTTTTAACCCATGGTTTTACCTTTAAGCCACTGGCAACAGCTTTACGGGCTAAAAGTCCTGCAGCCAACATAACGCTTGGATTTGAAGTGTTTGTACAACTCGTAATGGCAGCAATAACAATATCACCATGCGTAAGCTTATGTCCAATTCGTGGTATATTTATAGCGTTCTTCTGGTTCTCCGGAACCACTCCTAAATCACTAGAAAGTGCCCGAGAAAAAGCCACTGCAGCACCCGAAAGGTTTATTTTATCTTGTGGACGTTTTGGCCCAGCAATACTAGGCTCCACATCTCCTAGGCATAATTCAAGCGTGTCAGTAAACAATGGATCGGGCGTATCAGTATCACGCCACATGCCTTGCTCTTTAGCATAAGCTTCAACTAAAGCCACTTGATCATCGTCACGAGCAGTTAAATGCAAATAATTAATGGTTTCTTTATCTACGGGAAAAAACCCACAAGTCGCTCCATACTCCGGAGCCATATTGGCAATTGTAGCCTGATCAGCTAGGGATAACTCATCTAAGCCCGGACCAAAAAATTCAACAAATTTTCCAACCACTCCTTTTTGTCTTAATAATTGTACGATGGTTAAGACCAAATCTGTTGCGGTAGCACCATCTAACAATGACCCAGAAAGGCGAAATCCAACCACTTCGGGTACAAGCATTGAAATTGGCTGCCCGAGCATAGCAGCTTCCGCCTCTATACCGCCGACCCCCCAGCCCAATACTGCAAGACCGATAACCATGGTCGTATGACTATCAGTTCCAACCAACGAATCAGGAAATACTAAAGTGCAAGTTTACAGTTAACTAGACCAAACTAACTCAGCAAAATGCTCCAGGATTACTTGA
>CAYRUX010000197.1:0-5423 GCA_964427515.1 uncultured Rhizobiaceae bacterium | reverse complement strand
GAATGACGACGATTATGTACAGTCCGGTGCAGAAATTGTGCATGCGCCACAAGAAATATTCAGTCGGGCAGAAATGATTGTCAAAGTTAAGGAACCACAGCCTGAAGAATGCTCTATGCTTCGCGAAGGTCAGGTACTCTTTACATATTTACATCTGGCGCCGGACCCTGACCAAACAGCCGCCCTAGTAAAATCTAAAAGCGTTGCTATAGCATATGAAACTGTAACTGACGCCAATGGTGGCCTGCCCCTTTTAGCTCCAATGAGTGAAGTTGCGGGTCGCATGTCCATACAAGCCGGTGCGCACTGTCTGGAAAAAGAGCAAGGGGGCCGCGGTGTATTACTCGGAGGGGTCCCGGGAGTAGAACCAGCCAATGTAGTTATAATTGGAGGTGGAGTAGTGGGTACTCACGCTGCTCAAATGGCAATTGGTATGAGAGCCCAAGTTACAATACTAGATCGCTCCATACCCAGACTGCGTGAACTTGACCAGTTGTTTAATGGAAACGCAGAAACTATCTATTCAACCACAGAAGCTTTGGAACGGGCAGTATACGAGGCAGACCTTGTAATTGGAGCCGTTCTAATTGCCGGAGCTGCCGCTCCTAAATTGGTTAAAAGAAACATGCTATCAAAAATGAGACAAAATGCTGTCGTAGTAGATGTCGCGATTGATCAGGGGGGATGTTTTGAGACCAGCAAGCCGACTACACACGAACAGCCAACTTACGAAATTGATGGAATATTACACTACTGCGTAGCAAACATGCCAGGTGCTGTAGCTCGAACTTCAACCTTAGCGCTTTCCAACGCTACTTTACCATTTGTGTTAGCATTAGCTAATGAAGGCTATCGTGTAGCGATGTCAAAAGATATTCACTTAGCACGCGGTCTAAATGTACACCGCGGCGACATAACTTATGAGGCTGTAGCCAATGATCTTGGGTATAACTTTGTAGACCCGTTTAAAGCCATAGATTCTTGACACACTGTAATATTGGGAGAATTTTAGTATGAACAACATATTAGGTCACTGGATCAATGGCCAAATGACGGAAGGTGAAAGCGGTTTCAGCGGTGATGTGTTCAACCCTGCAACAGGTGAAGTATGTGCGGAAGTCCCTTTTGCGGGCTCTGAGGAAGTAAATAAAGCCGTTTCAGCAGCTCACTCTGCCTTCCCAGAATGGGCTGCAACACCCCCGATAAAACGGGCTCGTATGATCTTTAAATTTAAGGAACTCATTGAGGCCAATATTGATCAGTTCGCATCAATTATTACCGGTGAGCATGGGAAAGTATTGAGCGATTCTCGAGGTTCAATTATGCGGGGACTTGAAGTAATTGAATTCGCATGTGGCATACCACACCTTCTTAAAGGAGATTTCACGGAAGCGGTGGGAACTGGGGTTGATAGTTATTCTATGAGGCAACCTCTTGGTGTTGTTGCTGGTATAACGCCATTCAATTTTCCTGCAATGGTGCCAATGTGGATGTTTCCCATATCGCTTGCCTGTGGAAATACATTTATTTTGAAACCCTCGGAAAAGGACCCTTCTTCTGCAAACTTCATGGCCGAACTATTGAAAAAATCAGGCTGTCCTGACGGGGTATTTAACGTAATCCATGGCAATAAAGGTGCTGTAGATGCAATACTACAACATCCAAATGTATCTGCTGTAAGTTTTGTAGGGTCAACACCCATAGCTGAATACATTTATGCTACTGGCAGTAAACATGGCAAGCGCGTTCAAGCTTTAGGGGGAGCAAAAAATCATGCAGTAGTAATGCCTGATGCAGATCTTGATATGACCTCTGATGCGTTAGTAAGCGCGGCATATGGTTCGGCTGGAGAACGTTGCATGGCTGTTTCAGTAGCAGTAACTGTTGGCGATGCAACGGGAGATGCTCTAATAAAATCCTTACGCCCCCGTATCGAAAATATCAAAGTAGGTCCGGGCACTGATCAACAATCAGAAATGGGGCCGCTGGTTACACAACAACATTTAGACAAGGTAAGGGGCTTAGTTGATCATGGTGTCAGCGAAGGCGCTGACCTACTAATTGATGGTAGAGATCTTACTCTGCAAGGGTATGAAAACGGTTATTTTATGGGACCTACCTTGTTTGATAAAGTAACGCCAAAAATGAAAATTTATAAAGAAGAAATTTTTGGACCGGTACTTTCGGTAGTAAGAGCTCCAGATTACAATACAGCAATAAAAATGGTAAATGATCACGAGTTTGGTAACGGCACAGCAATTTTTACCCGTGATGGTGACGCCGCGCGAGACTTTGCGTCAAAAGTGCAAATTGGCATGGTTGGAATCAATGTGCCTATTCCTGTACCGGTTGCATATCATAGTTTTGGCGGCTGGAAGCGGTCACTATTTGGTGATCATAATATGCACGGGATGGAAGGTGTCAGATTTAATACAAAAGTAAAAACTATTACTTCGCGTTGGCCTGACGGAATCCGGAGTGGAGTGAACCTTAGTTTTCCAATGATGGAATAAATTTGATAGTCTATAATAACACTTCGCAACACATGGAATGAGTTATTTCTATATTTTATGAGAAAATGATAAAGTGCAATAATACTCTTTGTGTGAAGGTGCAGTAATAGGACATAACCTGGAAAGTATCGCTTGCGTATTCGGTTAATATTAAAACTACTTAATAAATTGACAGAGTAAATTAAATTTAATGGTCAAGCAAATAGAGGAAATTTATTAATGACGGTAATAAAAGCCGGCCTGATACAGATGAGCCTTAAAGGTGATGCAGTCCATGACTCCCCCGATTTGATTAAAGAAAAAATGCTTGCTGCACACATGCCGCACATAGAAAAGGCAGCAAGTAGTGGCGTACAAATTCTTGGGTTACAAGAAATCTTTAACATTCCCTATGTGTGTGCTGGCCAAGATCCAAAGTGGTATGGTGCAGCTGAACCTATTCCTGATGGGCCAACCACTCGGCATATGCAGGCCATAGCCAAAGAATTTGGAATGGTATTGGTAGTTCCCATTTATGAGGTACACAATACAGGAATTTACTATAATACTGCAGCTGTCATTGATGCGGATGGTAGTTATTTAGGAAAATTCCGTAAAATCCACATCCCCCATACAAACGGGTTCCATGAAAAGTTTTTTTTCAAACCTGGCGACCTAGGGTACCCTGTATTCGAAACAGCTTTTTGTAAAATTGGTGTTTATATTTGCTATGATCGCCATTTTCCTGAAGGTTGGCGTGAACTTGCACTTAACGGTGCTGAAATAATTTTCAATCCATCAGCAACCACAAAAGGTTTAAGCGATCACTTATGGCATATTGAACAGCCAGCATCTGCAGTAGCTAATGGCGTATATATTGGTGCTAACAATAGGGTGGGAATAGAAAAGCCATGGGAAAAAGGTGAATTCTATGGCTCAAGCTATTTTGTCAACCCTAGAGGCGAAATTATAAACCAAGGATCATCCAATAACGACGAGTTAGTAATCGCTGAACTTGATCTGAATATGATTCATGAAGTACGTAAAGCTTGGCCATTTTACCGTGATCGTCGGCCAGACGCCTATACTAAAATAGCCGATTGGCATGGCTAAAGTGCATTAACTTGTGTAAGGGAGAAAATAAATCATGAGTGTCGTAAAAGCTGCGTTAATCCAAATGGAACTTAAAGCTGATCCCAAAACCGACTCTTTTGAAAAAATACGAAATTGCATGATTGATGCTCACTTGCCTCTCATGGAAAAAGCGGCAGAACAAGGCGTTCAGGTGATAGGATTACAAGAGGTTTGGACTATGCCATACTTTCCTGCCGAAATTGATTCGCGGTGGTTTGGCACCGCTGAACCGATCCCAGACGGCCCCACCACACAGTTAATGATGGAAACAGCAAAACGGCTAAATATGGTTATTGTTTCACCAATCTATGAGTCAGGAAACGACGGCAAACTATACAATACTGCTGCTGTTATCGATGCAGATGGCGGTTATCTCGGAAAATTTCGAAAGATACACATACCAAAAATTTCGGGATTCGACGAAAAATATTATTTTACTTCTGGAAATATAGGTTTTCCAGTCTTTGAAACATCCGTGGGGAAAATTGCGGTATACATATGCTATGACCGGCACTTCCCAGAAGGCTGGCGGGAATTGTCTCTAAATGGTGACGATATATTATTTAATCCTTCTGCAACATTTCGGGGCGTTAGCGATCATATTTGGACTCTAGAACAACCTGGTGCTGCTGTAGCTAATGGCATATTTATTGGAGCCAACAACAGGGTAGGGACAGAACCAAAACTTGGTAATCACTTATTCTATGGTTCAAGCTACTTTACTGACCCCAGAGGAAATGTGCTTAACCAAGGGCCGGACGATCAGGATGCGCTTGTAGTCGCAGACTTAGATTTTTCCCTCATACGAGAAGTGCGTGACCAATGGCAATTTTATAGGGATAGGCGTCCTGAAACATATAGTAACATTGCGAGAAGGGTATAAATTGGATTAATTTATGGAGAACACTTTACTTGGTCTCTAAGAAACAACTTTCAGTTAGTCAGTACCAATACGACATACATTATGATAATCCAACAACCGAAATAATCATAATTTATTATAATTAATATCTCTGAGGGAGATTCAAATTGAAGAATATCAAAGTAAACGGTGATCGCCTGTGGGATAGCCTGATGGAAATGGCAAAAATTGGAGCAACTGAAAAAGGTGGTGTCTGTAGACTGGCGCTAACGGACGAGGACAAAACAGCCCGTGATTTATATGTCGAGTGGTGTGAAGCTGCGGGATGTACAGTGGAGCTTGATGAAATGGGCAACATTTTTGCCAGGCGCCCAGGAAAAGACAATTCACTTCCCGCCGTATGTACCGGTAGCCACATTGACAGCCAGCCAACTGGGGGGAAATATGATGGGATTTACGGAGTTCTTGCAGGCCTTGAGGTAATAAGAACTCTAAACGATTTAAACTATCAAACAAATGCGCCTATTGAAATTTCCGCATGGACTAATGAAGAAGGATCTCGATTTGCACCCGCGATGATTGGTTCCGGAGTTTTTGGTGGCGAATTTACCCTGGAACAGGGTTTAGCTTGCGAAGACCGTGAAGGAAATACAATTGGCGAAGAGTTAAAACGAATAGGCTATGCGGGCTCTACTAAGTGCGGCGAGCGTAAAATTGGAGCCTTTTTTGAAGCGCATATTGAACAAGGCCCAATTCTTGAAGCTGAAAATAAACCAATCGGCGTGGTTCAGGGTGTTCAGGGCATCCGCTGGTTTGAAATCGAAGTTACGGGTATGGAATCACACGCGGGGACAACTCCCATGGAGAGACGAAAAGATGCTCTCGTTGGAGTTTCAAACATGATTACAGAAGCTCACCGTATTGGGAATGCGAAC
>CAYRUX010000196.1:0-4276 GCA_964427515.1 uncultured Rhizobiaceae bacterium | reverse complement strand
TTTTCAATTTATTATTTTAAAGAAGTTATTGATCCGCAGTATATTGGTGACTTTCGTTGGCCCTTTGGAAGGTCGGTTATTCTTGGGCTTATTTCCATGGTGTTGACCATGGGTATCGCGTTTCTTGCAGGCCTTGCTTTTCGTAAAAATTTTAGGGGGAATATTCTTGTATTTTACATTGTGGTTGCCAGCTTAATATGTCCGTCTATTCTTATTAGTCTAGGAATTGGCATTGGTTTTGCAAATCTAGGTTTAACAAGTCAATGGTGGTCCGGCGGATTAGGGGCGCACTTAAGCTGGACATTACCGTTTGGTGTACTGATCATGCTTGCAGTATTCAGTCGTTTGGACCCTAGGCTGGAAGAGGCTGCAGTTGACCAGGGAGCGACCAAATGGCAGACACTTAGAAATGTTACGATCCCGATTACATTGCCAGGGTTAGTTGGCGTAGCATTATTTGGTTTTACGTTGTCGTATGATGAATACCCTCGTATTTCCAATGTAGCAGGTGAGTTTAATACCTTGCCGGTGGAGCTAGTGAATGCTCTTGCCTTGGCCGCAACGCCGGCAATCTATGCAATTGGCACAATGACAACACTGTTTTCATTAACGGTTATATTTTCAACTTTTATTGTAGTGTATTTTATGGCTAAGCGGAGACAGGGGTTTTGATTAAAAAAGACATAACTTTGAAATGCGGAGCTTTAAAAATTATTTGGGTAAAAACTTTGAAATTTACTATTGGGATTACTAACTAAAAGTATAGAGACCTAAACTTCCGTTTGGGTATATAGAGTGATAAGGAGATTGAGTATGGCTTACCGCTTGGGAGTGGACGTCGGAGGAACATTCACCGACCTCCTCCTAATCGATGAGGTGAATGGGGAAACTTATAGAGCAAAAGTTCCTTCAACGCCTGAAGATTCATCAATTGGGGTATTAGCAGGAATTGAAAAAGTTTGCGGTAGGGCCAAAGTCGACCCAGGGGAAATCACCCATGTAATGCACGGTACTACCGTTGCTACTAACACAATCCTTGAGGGTAAGGGAGCTAATGTCGGTTTAGTTACAACGGAGGGTCATAGGCAGGTCCTGCAGATAGCTCGATCATTTGTACCTGGGATACTTGCAGGTTGGATTATTTGGCCGAAACCAGAACCGCTTGCCCCACTTGAGTCTACAATCGAAGCCAAAGAGCGGAGGGATGCAAGAGGTCATGTAGTACGAGAATTGGAAGAGGATGATCTTCGAAAAAAATTAGAAGGTTTAAAACGAAGGGGCATTGAAGCCCTGACCGTTTCTTTAATGAATGCTTACGCTAATGGTGAGACTGAGGTGCGAATTCGTGAAATTGCAAATGAAATTCTTCCCGGAATTCCAGTTTCAATTTCGTCAGAAGTTCTTCCTGAGATGTACGAATATGAACGAGCAGTAACCACAGTTGCTAATTCCTATGTAGCTCCAGTAGTACAGGAGTATCTGACTAATCTTGAGAACGAAATGAAAAAAAGAGAAGTCAATGCTCATCTTCATATATTGCGTTCAGACGGTGGTTTGTCGTCGGTTGAAGCTTCTCGCAACTCACCCGTAAATGTTCTTATGAGCGGACCGGCTGGTGGCGTTGCCGGAGCACTTTGGATCGCCAAACAATCTGGCTTCAGTAATTTACTTACTCTCGATATGGGAGGAACTTCGACCGACGTCGCATTAATTCAGAATGAAATCCCTCGAAAAAGAAGGGAAACTACTGTTGGAGATATTACAGTTCGTGCTTCTTCACTGGATGTTAGAACTGTTGGAGCCGGAGGTGGGTCAATTTCTCATGTTCCAGAATTAACAAAAGCACTTCGTGTCGGTCCAGAAAGCGCAGGCGCAAATCCCGGCCCAGCAGCTTATGGCCGCGGTGGGGATAGGCCAACTGTAACAGATGCTAATGTGGTGCTGGGATATCTTCCACCAGAATTGATTGGCGGAGAAATGAAGCTTGATGTAGTCGCAGCGGAAAAGGCAGTACAAACAATTGCTGATGCCCTAAATCTTGATCTTAAGACAGCTGCATCCGGTATTATAGATATTGTAAATGAAAATATATTTGGGGCTCTCCGCCTAGTTTCCATTCAGCAAGGATTTGATCCAAGAGATTTTGCACTTATTGCATTTGGAGGTGCAGGCCCGTTGCACGCAAATGCCTTAGGAAAATTAATGAGTTCTTGGCCAGTAATTATACCGCCTTCGCCTGGAGTTCTTTGTGCATATGGAGACGCTACTACACGGGTCACTGATGAAGCGTCAAGAAGTATTGTGCGTCAGTTTTCCGAGATATCAAAGGCTGATGTATCACAAATTTTAAGTGAATTAGAGGGTCGAGCGCATACAGAGCTTGATGCTGAAGGGGTGCCCCGTGAAGAACAAACTGTTGAATTTGAGGTAGACCTTAGATACCACGGCCAGGGGTTGCAGTTACCTGTTAATTTTACCGGGGAAGAGTTTGAAAAAGAGGGCCTGGATATGCTGCGCCACAGATTTGACGATATTCACACACAGCTGTTTACTTTTGCATTAGATGCCGAGCATGAAATTGTTACTTTGCGAGCTATTGTCCAAGGTGGCGAAACATTTGTTGCTGCAGGGAAACTGCCTGAGGGTGGAGTAGATCCAGTTGAGGCTATCGTATCTAGTGCGCAAGTATATATGGAAGGCAGAGAGCAGGAAGCAGATATATATGATCGCTCAAAGTTAAAGTCAGGAAATAAAATACATGGTCCAGCAATAGTTACAGAAATGGATTCAACAACGCTAATACTTTCGGATCACGTCGGTGATGTCGATAAGTTTGGTACAATCATCATTCGACCGGTCAGCGTGTAGGAGTATCGACATGCCAGCTACAATAATACAACCCAATACAGAACCTTTTAAAAAGGTCGACATCGACCCTATTACATTAGATATCATTGAAAGCGCTTTACGTAGTGCGCGTTATGAAATGGATGCAGTTCTTTATCGTACTGCTATGTCTCCTGGTATTCGGGAACAGCATGATGAATTTCCCATGATAGCTAGTCCCGGCGGTAAAATGGTTGTCGGGCAGTTTGGGTCATTTATTCATGGTTTTAACCGCGATTATGATGGAACGATTGAAGAGGGGGATTTATTTCTTACCTCTGACCCTTATAGTTGTGCGGGAGCCATTAGTCATGCTCCTGATTGGCTGGTAATGCGACCCGTATTTCTTGACGGTAGGTTAATCGCTTATGCGGCAATGTTTGGTCATATGACTGATGTTGGAGGCAAAGTTCCTGGGTCACTGCCCACTGATGCAGCGCAAATCCACGAAGAGGGTGTAGTAATTCCTATTGTTAAAATTTACAAGAAGGATGAACTTCAAGAAGATGTGTTAAACGTTATTCTTCACCAATGTCGTATGCCACAATGGAATTTTAGCGATTTTAACGCGCTCGTGGCTGCAGTGCGGTTAGCAGAGAAAAGATTGTTTGAACTTTGCGAACGCTTCGGGGTAGATACAGTTCAAGCAGCCATGGATGAGTTGCTGGAGCGCAACAGGAGGGCCATGCTTCAGTTGATAAGGACTTCTGTTGGAGAAGATGAAAAGGTATACTATGAAGATTATATAGATGATGATGGTGTAGGCATGGGACCCTATAAAATGGCCTGCACGATGTGGAGAGAGGAAGATCTTTTAGTATTCGATTTTGATGGAACGGACCCGCAATCTGACAGTTCTATAAACTTTCTACTAAATGAAGAGATGTTTAAAATGTTTGTGGGTGTCTACATGATAAATGTATTTGATCCTCAGATCATGTTTAATGATGGGTTTTATGATCATGTTGATGTCCGAATCCCTCCGGGAACATTATTAAAACCACTCAAGCCAGCAGCTTTATCTTCTCGAACTCACGCTCTAGCACGCATATTTGATGTATTAGGGGGACTATTGGGCCAGCGTAATCCCGACTATATGGTTGCAGCCGGTTTTTCTGATAGCCCACATTTTATGTATTCTGGCTATGATAAAGAAGGTGAATGGTACCAGCTTTATCAGATTGGTTTTGGAGGTATCCCCGGGAGGCCGGCGGGTGACGGTCCGGACGGTCATTCACTTTGGCCTAGTTTTACAAACGTCCCTAATGAGTTCTTGGAGGCGTACTTTCCGTTACGGATCGATATTTACGAATCTATACCGGATTCTGGAGGACCTGGACTTCACCGTGGTGGTAACGGTATTACAATTGGTTATCGTGCCCTGGAGCCT
>CAYRUX010000195.1:0-4221 GCA_964427515.1 uncultured Rhizobiaceae bacterium | reverse complement strand
CTAAAAAGCTAGTAAATTAAATCTTATTTGAAACTTAAGGCTTCCAGGTCACATCGCGAACTAGCTCATCGGTTATTCTATCAAAATCCCTCTTGAAACTAGCCAATGCTTCTTCAACTTCAGTTTCCGTGATTATAAGAGGTGGTGAAAAGGAAATTGCTGTAGCTAGTGGCAAAGGTCTAACGATCAGACCTTCTTCTATAGCGTATTTTCCTGATCGCGCCCCGATCGCAAGATCCATGTCAAACTCTTCCTTAGTGTCCTTATTGGAAGTTAGCTCAACTGCGGCAAGAAGATTCTCACCTCTTACTTCACCAACAAGAGGATGATCTTCCACAACCTCCCGGAGACGTTTTTGAAAAATCCTTCCTATCGTGGCACATCGCTTTGGCAAATTATCTCGCTCCATTATCCCAATATTTGCCATCGCCGCCGCTGCTGCAACAGGGTGAGCAGTGTATGTGTATCCGTGCGCAAAATATGGAACTCCCGGGGCACCCATCTCAAGGACTTTCCATATCTCTTCCGATATAATACTTCCCGACATTGGAATATATGCGCTTGTCATACCTTTCGCTATTGTCATGATATCTGGCTCAATATCGTAGGTCTCCGACCCAAACCAGTTTCCTGTTCTGCCGAACCCGCAAATAACTTCATCCGCTATCATAAGAATGTCATACTTGCGAAGTACCTTTTGAATTGCTGGGAAATAACCCTCTGGGGGAATGATAACACCTCCAGCCCCCATTACTGGCTCTGCTATAAAGGCGCCAACAGTATCTGGCCCCTCCTCAAGGATCATTTTCTCAAGCTTCTCAGCACACCAATCTGAATATTCCAGTTCGGTCATTCCTGGCTGGGCATTGCGCCAATAATGCGGAGTTACAGTATGACGGATCATTGGTAGTGGAAGATTAAATGATGCATGAACGCTCGGTAGACCAGTGAGGCTTGCGGATGCAACTGAAACACCATGATAAGCCCTCTGACGGCTAATAATTTTCTGTTTTTGTGACTTGCCGCGAATATTGTTATAGTACCACACTAGCTTAACATTAGTATCGTTTGCATCTGAACCAGAGTTCCCGAAAAAAATCTTACTCATATTCTTAGGTGCTAGTCGTAAAATTCTATCTGCAAGACGTATTGGGGACTCAGTAGCCATTGAAAAGAAGCTATGATAGTAGGGAAGGTTTTTGGCCTGTTCGGTTATGGCATCAACTACCTCAGCATGCCCCCAGCCAATGTTTACGCACCAAAGGCCAGCCATTCCATCAATGTATTCCTTGCCATTTATATCTTTGAGGGTGACGCCTTTTCCGGAGTCAATTATGCAGGAGCCCGTTTCCTGATGAGCCTTAAGAGCTGTGTAAGGATGGAGAAAGCTTTGTTTATCCATCTCATCCAAAGATAGGTTATGTGTATTTTCTAAATTCATTGTCTGAACCCTCTCTTCATCTTGCATCACATTACTGTATAAACCATTTCACGTTTGTGCAAAATCTATTTGCATATGCCGCTTGAGCACCTTTCCTGCCGCATTAGTAGGTAACGCTTTATAACTAACTTTTATCTCTACCGGAACTTTAAACGCTGCTATATGCCGGCGGCAATGTAACATAAGTTCTTCTTCAGTAACACTTTGCTTAGCCTTCGTCCTTACTACAGCCACAACTTCCTGCCCTAAAACAGGATGTGCTCTCCCAAAGACTGCAGCTTCAATAACACTGGAATGTGCGACAAGCGTATTCTCTACCTCTATTGAATATATATTTTCACCACCTCTTATTAACATATCTTCACCACGATCAAGAAGGTCTAACAAACCATCCTGGTCTATACGGCCAATATCCCCCGTAGCAAACCAACCTTTGACAAACTTGCGATCTGTTTCTTCATCATTGTTCCAATATCCGCGCACTACATTAGGGCCCTTAACGTAAATATCACCCGCCACCCCTTCTGGTACAACGTTGCCAAAACTATCTATGATTTTTAGATCACAAATTGGAGAGGCTACCCCGCAACTCCAAGATTTTCTGGAGTACGTTTCTCCGGAATTAAATGCTACTAAAGCTGACGTTTCAGTGAGACCATAACCATTTTCGGCGTCAACATTCGGTAAACGCTCGTTGATTAAATCGCCGAGTTTTTTCATAGCGGGAGCCCCACCATAGGACAAGGTAGTTATAGAAGAAGTATCGAACGTTTCAAACCGTTCTGCCTCTAACATTTGAAGTATCATGCTTGGAACACCCACAACACTAGTGATACGTTCCTTGGCAATCAGCTTCAGTGCTTCCTCAACATCCCATCGGTGCATTAGGATAAATTTTGACCCCGCGTAAACTCCTGCTGCTAAAATAGCATGACATCCTGTCACATGAAAAAATGGAACGGGAACCAGAGTTATAGCCCGATTAGGGTCTCCGCCTAAAACTCTTGGGGTTACCCCTCGACAGAGTTGCCGAACAGAAGCTCGAAAATTTGAAGTAAGAATATTCACACATATGTTGCGATTACTACCGACAGCTCCTTTCGGCCTACCCGTCGTGCCCGAAGTATAAAAAATAGTTGCATCTTCATCTGGAAGAATTTGAGCATCAGGCAACTTTATATCCAAATAGCTATCGCTAATTACACTCTCAAAGCTGACTTCTGAGCCCAGAAGTTTATTCTCTTGCGGTCTAGTTACAATAACTTTTGTTAACCCCAGTTGGGTGTAAAAGGGGCGGAGGGCAGTCGCACGCTTAAAATCGAGAATTGCTACCTTAGCTTCACAATCTTTAATGCAATGCATTAGCTCCTTACTTAAAAACCAAGCATTAAGAGGAACTACAATGGCACCAATAGCTGTGACGGCCCAAAAAGATACCGACCACTCTGGAAGGTTCCGCATCACTAAAACAACGCGATCACCCTTCGAAATACCTAAGACCGAACTTAAGAATTGACTTAATTTGCAAACCAACTTGAAATGTTCCGCATATGTTATCCGCTGGCCACCTAAAACCATAAACTCTGAGTCACCAAATATTTCTGAATTCTCTAATACTTCTCTAAGGTTTTGTGGTGTATTCTTCCAAGTCCGCACATCAACGCCTGAGATTTGTAATGGACTAATTTCGAATGGAAGCCCTGACCCGATCAACAATTCCTGGGCCTTGCCTCGGGACATACATTGTTCCATTAAGTCAAATCTCCCGTTAATATTGTAAGGTGATTAGCTGTTAGTTTCATAAGACCCACGGAGCTTCCTCATACCCTGCAACCAACGGTCATAATTTTTTGTTTTACGTTGAAGATATCCTTCAACACTTTGATGGGGTAGGATGAGGAACCGATTTTCCGCGATTCCATCGATAACACTATCCGCAACATCTTCCGGCTCTAAAACCCCATCTACACTTGCAACACCGCCCATTCTATCTGCAAGCATTGGCGTTCGGACTGCCTGTGGGCACAAGACCGAGACCTGCAAACCCTTGTCTCCGTACTGAATAGACAACCACTCGCCAAAAGCAACAGCTGCGTGTTTACTGACAGAGTACGTTGCTGATTGAACGTGGCTTAAGAGTCCTGCAGCCGACGCAGTTATAATAATACAGCCCGTCCCCCGCTCGGTCATGCGCTTTGCTAAACGTCGGGCAGCGTATACGTGAGCCATCACATGCAAATCCCAGTTTGTCTGCCAGACATGGTCTTCGCTATTTTCATCCCCCATTATTGCCACTCCAGCATTGGAGCAGAAAATGTCAATGGGGCCAAAATCAGCCTCAATGCCATCTATGAGTTTTATAATTTGTTTCTCATTAGTTGCATCACACTGGATTGATGTACTATTGACAACTTGCTTAGCTGCTTCCTGCACCCCTTCACCATCCACATCAGCTAACACAACTTTGGATGCATTACATTTTGCAAACTTGGCTGCAAGTGCGCGTCCTATGCCACTTGCAGCACCTGTAATTACAACGACTTTCCCACTAATCTCCATTGTCAATAATTCTCCCACAGGGCTGAGGCCACCGCGCGGGGGCATCAGTTCAATTTCCGGATTATGCAGTGTCTGTCAATTACTCCTCAGTGGGCCGCATTTGAGATTTATGCCATTTTCCCGCCCCGGCACGGTTTGGAAAAGTAATAGGAAGAGGGCCACGTTGCTTCCGAATTTTTGCCCTTAAAGCCTTTGTTTTAACATGATCAATTGTCATTGTT
>CAYRUX010000194.1:0-11170 GCA_964427515.1 uncultured Rhizobiaceae bacterium | reverse complement strand
AATAAAACACTCAATCTGACGTTGATTTATAGAATTATTCAAATAAGAGAAGGGCTTTGGTGGATCGTCCCCAGGCTGCTTCTCCAAGCCACAATAGTCAATTGTTCTCCCGTCTAGTCTGGGTGGAGTACCAGTTTTAAGCCTCCCTATATTAAAACCAATCTCTCTAAGAACTTTTGCAAGCTCGGAAACCGCTGGGTCTCCAACACGGCCGGCTGAAAAACGTTTTGCTCCAATATGCACCACACCATCCAGAAAGGTACCAGTGGTCAATACAACATTTTTGGCGTAAAACTCTTCCCCAGACCCGGTTCTTACACCTGACACGCTATTTGAGCGATCAAGTGAAATATTTTCAACTCCTTGCGATATAATGGTAAGATGGTCTTGTTCTGTCAGAACCGCCTGCATCGCTTTTCGGTATAAGGAACGATCTTGTTGTGCTCTAGGGCCATGAACTGCTGGACCTCTACTAATATTCAATATCCTGAACTGAATACCGGCGACATCTGCTACGCGAGCCATCAGACCATCTAGTGCATCAATCTCCCTAACTAGGGTTCCCTTTGCCAGGCCCCCAATAGCCGGATTACAAGACATTTCGCCAATCGTGTCGAACCGATGCGTCAAAAGTAAGGTTTTTGCACCTAACCTAGCTGCTGCCGCCGCCGCTTCACAACCTGCGTGACCACCCCCAATAACAATAACATCATATTTCTTATGTAAAGCGTTCATATGGATAGCCAAAAATAAAGGTTTAAACAATTTTCCCTTTTAAATCATACACTTATTTAACATTCAATTAAAAACTTACCGGCGTACATTTACTAAATTCCCCCTTGGGATCATTTGTAGCCACCTTATACTTTATTTTCCTATGCAAAAATCTTTAAAAATTTTGTCTAGCAGCCTTTCAACATCCATTTTTCCTGTAATCTTTCCTAATGAATCCGCTGCCACTCTCAGATCCTCTGCCGCCATTTCGTGGCCTTTAGCAAGATCAAATTCAGTCAAAGCTTCCAAACATCTCTCTAAAGAATACCTGTGGCGCGCGCGCGTTAGAGATGGAGGCGCACTAGGAGAATAACCCGTTTCTAAAAATCTTTTCAGAGCGTCCTTCACTTTTTGCAGCCCCTCACCAGTTTTACATGAGACCCTTATGAGTTGCTGGTCCTTCACCCAAAATTTTGAGTTAGTGTCTCGCAACAGATCCGCTTTATTCAATATGGGAATGGCATTCTGATCGACTAAATCTTCCATTTGACCAGAAATATCCGGCCAAAGTTCCCCATCAAACATAACTATAATAACTTCAGACTTCTTCACCCTATCGAAAGCCCGTCGTATTCCCTCCGCCTCAACATCTGAAACAGTTGTTCGTAGCCCTGCAGTATCGGCAAGACTAATTGGCCACCCATCTAAATTAAGATGCACTTCAATAATATCCCGGGTTGTACCTGCATCAGAAGATACAATAGCCACCTCATCTCCAGATAACACATTGATTAAACTCGACTTTCCGACGTTAGGTGGGCCAATTATAGCGACCTTAATTCCCTCTCTTAATCTTTCACCGCGCCCTCCATCTTGTAGATGCGCCGATACTTCCTCTGCAATAATACGGACTTCTAACGGTACCGGGCCCAACACATCATCTGGTAATTCTTGATCTGAGAAATCTATAATAGCTTCTACAAGCGCTCGCAATTCACCCAAACGTGTATGCCAGCCATTATAAAGCGCTGAAAGATCACCGCTACTTTGCCGCAGCGCTTGTTGCCGTTGCGCATCAGTCTCAGCGTCGACTAAATCTGCTATTCCTTCGGCTACAGTTAAATCTAATTTTCCATTTTCAAATGCCCGTCGAGTAAATTCTCCAGCTTCTGCCGGGCGTGCACCAGACATATTGCCTAATACTTTGAGGAGAGCGTTGGACACAGCATAACCACCATGTACATGAAATTCTGCCACATCTTCACCGGTATAACTTCTTGGACCAGAAAACCAAAATACAATTCCTCTATCGATTTTCTCTCCAGACTTTGGATCCATCAACCACCGCACGACAACTTCACGCGGCGAAGGCAAAGGAACACCCGTAAGAACCTTAATGATTTCTTTAGACCTACTTCCCGATAGTTTTATTACCGAGACTGCGGACTTCCCCGGCGCACTAGCGAGAGCAAATATTGTATCGTCAAAACGCATTTATATGCGTTCCCCATTTTCAAAATAATTTTTATTTTTAGCCCACTAATTTAATAGCGTTACTGACCTTCATTTGCATTTAAATATTACTTCCTAGGTTCAGTCTGATCCGGATGCAGGAGTAATCTTTGTACTTTTTCACCACCGTGAATATGACTTTCAAGAATCTCATCTAGATCTTCTGTGGTTCTATAGGTGTACCATACACCTTCTGGGTATATAACCATTGTAGGGCCAAGCTCACAACGATCAAGGCATTGGGATGCATTAACGCGAATATCCTTGATACCTAACATGTTTACTTTAGCTTTTAAGTAGCCACGCAATTTACTTGCTCCGCCTGATTCACAGCAACCACGCGGATGCCCCTCGGAACGTTTATTAACGCAACAAAATATATGCTTTTTATAATACAATGTTTCTGAATTCACTCCTATCTCTCCTTTGGAACAGCATATAGAATTATAAATAAACAAACTGTCACTTATTCTATGATCACTCTTTATTTAGTTTATAAGTATCTTCCATATATATTCTTTTATAAAGAATGCTAACAATAACTTTACCGAACAACATAAAAACATCTTGCATAAATTGCCGTCCGTATGACCAAGAACCTGCTTAACATGGAATCAAGTCCTTACCTTCGACAGCATATGGATAACCCTGTCCATTGGCGCACATGGGGACCAAACGCATTGCATGAAGCACAATGTGCAAACAAACCGATTCTGCTCTCTATTGGTTATTCTTCCTGCCACTGGTGCCATGTAATGGCAAAAGAAAGTTTCGCTAACCAGGAAACAGCGGCGCTAATGAACGAATATTTCATTAATATAAAAGTCGATAGAGAAGAAAGACCTGATATAGACGCGATTTATCAACGCGCCCTTTCATTAATGGGCCAACGCGGAGGGTGGCCGTTAACTATGTTTTTAACACCAACTTCAGAGCCATTCTGGGGAGGCACGTACTTCCCAATTCAGGGTAGTCATAATACGCCAGGCTTTCAAGATGTTCTGAATGTCATACATAATGCCTACACAAATGACCCTCAAAGCGTCGAAAAGAATCGCCGCAATCTAACAGAAGCGCTTAATGACCTAGCGACCAATAAACCTGGTGACGGAATCAAAGAATCTCAGATTGCACTTATCGCTGATTCACTTATCAGAGAATTAGATATTGTAAATGGCGGTGTCGGAAAAGCGCCTAAATTTCCCAACACTCCAATTCTAGAACTTTTCTGGAGAAATTATACGCGAACAGGTTCCCGAGAAATGCGTTCTGGCGTAATCCTTACCCTAAGAAAAATCAGCGAAGGAGGTATCTACGATCACCTTGCCGGTGGTTATTCGCGATATTCTACAGACTACTATTGGTTAGTGCCTCATTTTGAAAATATGCTTTTTGATAATGCGCAGATTTTAGAACTCCTCTGTCTAGTGTGGCAAGACTCAAAAGATCCTCTTTTAAAAAAACGCTCTTTTGAAACAGCAGACTGGCTTATAACTGAAATGCAAACTAGTAGTGGAGCCTTTGCCAGCGCTATAGACGCTGATTCAGGAGGAAAGGAAGGTGCTTATTATCTCTGGAGTGAAAAGGAAATTGATAATTTGTTAAAAGCAGATAGCCAGAAGTTTAAAGATATTTATGACGTATCCAAGTCTGGCAATTTTGAGGGTCTAAATATACTTAATAGACTTAAGTCGAGAAGTAACAACATAACGTTCGATGAAGAAATACTAGAACCTTTACGAACTAAACTCCTTGCCAATCGCAAAAAGAGAACAGAACCTAAATTAGATTATAAAGAACTATGTGATTGGAATGGACAAACGATAGCCGCCCTAGCGTTCGCGTCCGCTGTCTTTGGCGAATCAAGATGGAAGATCGCAGCCAAACAAGCATGGCAATACATGACCGAAACATTGCCTCAAAAACGACATGTGGCAAATTCATACGAAGGAAAACGCCTATGTCATTCTTCGCAATCTGGAACAATTCAATGCGTAGATTTCCTGGATGATTATGCGTATATGGCTCGGGCTGGTTTATTACTTTACGAAGTTGATGGTGATACCAAAATATTAGATACAATAGAATGCTGGTTTAAAATATTGGATGAGCAATTCTGGGATGACAAACACGGTGGTTATTTTTTTAGCCCGGCTGATGGCGAAAATCTAATTACACGACCCAAACAAGCTTATGATACAGCAACACCATCTGGTAACGGGATCCTTCTTGGTGTTATGGCGCGCCTCTATTATCTTACTGCCAAATCTCTTTACCTTGAAAGAGCAGAAAGTTTATTAAAAGCGTTCTCCGGGGAAATAGAGGTGCAGCCAGCCCAAATTGTAACATTTCTGAACAATGCGGAATTTATAGAAAATACTATACAAATCGTGATTATAGGGAAAAGAGAACACTGGGTTACAGTATCAATGTGTCAGGTTATATTCTCACTTAGTCTTCCAAATCGTCTATTAAACATTGTAGAACCAGAAATCCCACTTCCTGTCGGACATCCTGCAGAGAAAAAAAAGCAGCTTAACTGCGCACCAACGGCATATGTTTGTATCGGGAAAACCTGTTCCGCCCCCGTTACCGATTCAACCCATCTAAGAACAATCCTAACAAGGATATCTAGAAATGAATAACTGTTACTGTAATACCTGTGGGACAACTAATTTATGAAAATTCTCATTTATCACCAATTTCCTTCTCCCGTCGGTTTAATCACATTGGGAATTTTGAGAGGCTCGATACATAGTGTCACTATTGGTAAGAACAATGACATTACTTTAATCAAGAGGTCTCCAAATAAAATTGGTATACAAGCGGAAGAACAATTTAATTCATATTTTTCTCATGACTTGAAAACATTTTGCTTGCCCATATCCCCAAAAGGAACAAGCTTCCAAAAAAAAGTTTGGGCCTTGCTAGCATCCATCCCATATGGGCATACTTCCACGTATGGAGAACTCTCTAAAAAACTGGGTACATCTCCAAGAGCAATTGGCGGAGCATGTGGAGCTAACCCCATAAACATTATTGTACCATGCCACCGTGTTATATCCGTTAATGGTTCACTGGTTGGGTTTTCTGGGGGCAGGGGCTGCACAACGAAACAATTTCTGCTAGAACATGAGAGGGTCTTAACGTAACTTTCAGTATTAAACAAAAGATTAACGGAGGTAATATTATGCCCGGGCAAATGATCAATATATCTGGTGATAACGGCGAATCTTTTCATGGGTTTTTAGCGACGCCAGATTCTGGTCATGGCCCAGGGGTTATAGTACTACAAGAAATATTCGGCATTAATTATTTTATGCGAGAAACTTGTCATCGTCTTGCAGCACAGGGTTACATAGCACTTTGCCCAGACCTTTTTTGGCGCCAACAACCAAATATTGAACTTTCAGATATGACAGAAGGTGAGTGGGGAAAAGCATTTGAACTATACAAAGGATTTGGTTTGGATGTTGGTATATCAGACGCCAACCTTGCAATTGAACAATTGCGGGGTTTAGAGGGGTGTACTGGTAAAGTTGGCGCAGTAGGATATTGTCTGGGTGGAATGCTCGCATATCTAGTAGCAACTCGAACTAAGGCTGATGCATCTGTAGGATATTATGGTGTGGGTATTCAGGATGCATTAGAAGAACAAAATAATATTTCTACTCCTCACATGATGCATCTGGCTGAATTAGATCAATTTGTCCCAACCGATGCTCAGAACACTATCAAAGAAGCTGTTGCGCATAATCCCCTCGTAACTGTGCATTCTTATCCTGATGTAGATCATGCTTTTGCGCGAACTGGAGGTGAGCATTTTAATGCTAAGTGTGCTATGCTTTCCAATTCACGTACTGCCGATTTTTTTAAAACACACCTTAGTTAGTAATATTTCTAGCGCTCTGTATATTCATATACTTTAGCTGCTAGGCTTGAATTAAGAGGTAACAGATGGCATGGCATAGAAAAATTCTGCGTGTAAATCTAACTGAAGAAACATGTCAAGAAGAAGCTCTGAACATGTCGTGGGCAGAGCAATATATTGGGCAACGTGGCCTAGCTAGCAAATATTTAAGCGAAGAAATAGACCCAGCCACTGACCCACTCTCTCCAGAAAATATTTTAATATTTGCTACGGGGCCTCTCACCGGCACCAGCGCAGCCACGGGCGGACGATATTCCGTGATAACTAAAAGCCCCCTAACTAATGCGATCGCTTGCTCTAATTCCGGTGGCTATTGGGGTGGTGAATTGCGAATGGCGGGATGGGATATGATCATAATAACGGGAAGAGCCACATCGCCCTTATATTTACATGTTCGCGATTTAAAAGCACAACTCCTAAGTGCTTCAAATTTTATTTGGAAGCAATCAGTTTGGGATACAGAAAGAAAAATAAAAGAACGTCATCAAGATCCCCGTATTAAAATTGCTTCCATAGGGCGCGCTGGAGAAAATATGGTGCGGTATGCTTCTGTTATGAACGATCTCGATAGAGCAGCAGGCCGTTCCGGTGTGGGAGCCGTGATGGGATCTAAAAATCTGAAAGCAATAGCTGTGCGTGGCACCCTAGGAGTAACAGTTGAAAATCCAGATACCTTTAATCGGGCAGTATCAGAAGCGCGAAAAAAACTTGACCCAAGCAGTGACCGAGCTGGCTTGGCAAAATACGGTACTATCTCCATGCTAGATATTACCCAAGCTTTTGGAAGTCTTCCAACTCACAATAATCGAGATGTACAATTTCAGGGTTCAAATAAACTGGGTGCTTTGGCAATGACAACCCGTCGACGTTCGGACGGTCAGGCTAATCTAGTAAATAACAAAGCCTGCTTCAGCTGTACAATAGGTTGCGGGCGAGTTTCCAAGATTGACCCTGAACATTTCTCTGTTACCAATAAAGAGCGGTATAAACATGCTTCCGGTTGACTAGAGTATTAATCTGTCTACGCCCTATGACCAATGGTTGGGGTGGACGACATTGATGCAGCGACTTACGCCAATTTTATCTGCAACGAACAAGGTATGGATCCTATCTCTTTTGGGGTAACCCTTGCCGCAGCAATGGAGCTGTATGAAGTTGGATCAATAAATACTTCAGACACAAAGGGACTTGAGTTAAAGTTTGGATCTGCCGAAATGTTAGTCAAAGCAGCTGAATTAACAGGAACGGGCAGAGATTTTGGAGTAGATCTTGGTTTAGGATCAAAACTTTTGTGTAAAAAATATGGTCGTGATGATTTAGCAATGGTAGCTAAAGGCCAGGAGTTTCCGGGGTATGATGGTCGCTCCATGCAGGGAATGGCTCTAGCATATGCTACCAGCAATCGGGGAGCATGCCACCTCCGCGCTGACCCATATGGAGACGATTTTGACGGTGGACCAATAACTGGAAAAGCAAAAATCGTCTACGAGTCGCAAAATTCTACTGCAGCGGTAGATTCCTCTGGCCTTTGTCTTTTTCCTATGAGTGTCTGGAACCTTCAGGACGTTGCTTCACAACTTGAAGGTGCCTGTGGAGGAACTTGGACTGAGGAACGTTTAATTGAAATAGGGGAACGAATTTGGAATCTTGAACGCATATTTAATCTCAACGCTGGCTTTACTAGAAAAGATGATACTCTCCCCAATCGTATTTTAAAAGAAGCTGCTAAAAGTGGCTCTGGCAAGGGTCAAGTGGCACAACTGGATAAAATGCTTCCAGATTATTATAGAATTCGTGGTTGGAATAGTTCTGGAATTCCAACCAAGCAAACCTTAAAAAGGCTCGCGCTGATGTGAAAAACTCCTATATTGATATTACTGTAAAAAAAATTGCTCTCCGATCCAATGAAGGCCATAACGCAACCGTCATGCTGAGTCTCCCTGAAGGTTCTACGGTACATGATGCACTAACTAAACTAAATATGCCGGCATCGGATAGTCATGCAACCTTACTCAACGAGAAACCCGTCCCCGCCAATGCGCGAGGAAAAATCTCTTTAAAACATGATGATATATTAACTATCTTTCCGCCTCTTAAAGGGGGTTAATTGTGTTTAAATACTTGACCAGCGCGGACGTCATTTGACCATCCTAATTCACATTTGCAATCACCGTTTTTTAATAATTCTTAATAAAAATCATAACATTCTTTACTTTTTCTCTATCATGCGCCCTAACTTCTGCCCTCCGCAAATATGGACGTGAAAATGTGGAACCTCTTGTCCACCAAAGGTACCTACGTTAGAAATAATTCTAAAGCCCTCTTGGTCAACATCTAAATCACGCGCAATATGTCCAACTTTCTCAAAAAACTTCCCTACCTGTTCAGTAGTCGCGTTTTCTGTAAAATCATCGAAGGAGACAAAATTCCCTTTAGGTATTACGAGTACATGAATTTTGGATTGGGGATATATATCATGAAACGCTAATACTTCGTCATCCTCAAAAACGGTATCATTAGGCAGTTCACCGCGAAGAATTTTTGCAAATACATTATTTTGGTCGTAGGGCATCCTATATCTCCTCGACATTTATTCTGATTGGGGCTTTAACTTTGGATCCGAATCGGATACACCCCGACGACGCCTTAGAACCTCAAATACTTCTTCCGGTTTAATGTTTTGATCAGCCCAAAGAACGAATAAATGAAAAAGTAAATCTGCACTCTCCTGTTTTATTTCCTCTTCGTTGCGTCGCGCCGCAGCAATTGCAACTTCTGTTGCCTCCTCACCAATCTTTTTTGCAATATGATCCGTCCCCTTAGCAAACTTATTCGCAGTATACGAGACATTTGGGTCACTATTTTTGCGACTTTCTATAACGCCATATAATTCAGTAATTACGTCATCATTACCACCCATTTATCTCTCTCCTATTCGCTCTCTTCGATTTAATACAGATTAATACTGTAATTATCTCATCGGTATTTCAGAAATTTTCATATATTCTCTTGCCTCTGCAATTGTAAATTCTCCAAAATGGAAAATCGATGCAGCGAGAACAGCCGTTACATGGCCTTCCTTTATAGCTGCAACCAAATGATCTAAATTTCCAGCCCCACCAGAAGCGATAACAGGTACACTGACAGCGTCTGCCACAGAACTCGTAAGTTCTATATCAAATCCCTTCCGAGTCCCGTCTCGATCCATAGATGTAAGTAATATTTCACCAGCACCCAAATTAGTTACTTGCTTAGCCCAAGAAACTGCTTCAATACCCGTAGGTCTTCTTCCACCATGAGTAAAAATCTCATATTTTCCTTGATCGTTCCGCTTTGCATCAATTGCAACTACAATACATTGACTTCCAAACTTCTTCGCAGCCTCTGAGATCAATTCTGGTCGTCCCACTGCCGAAGAGTTTATTGAAACCTTATCTGCGCCGGCTAGTAATAATCTTCGAATATCAGACACATTTCGTACCCCACCACCAACGGTTAGAGGCATGAAACATACCTCTGCAGTACGCTGAATTACACTATACATAGTTTCACGACCGTCTTCTGTCGCAGATATGTCAAGAAAACAAAGCTCATCAGCCCCTTGTTTGTCATAAACTGAGGCCTGCTCCACGGGATCCCCGGCATCAATAAGATCTACGAAATTTATTCCTTTTACGACCCGACCATCGTGGACATCTAAACATGGAATTATTCGGTTTTTTAGCATAGCTTAATTCGCCAAAATTCCTTGCGCTTGGCAAATATCAATTCTTCCATCATACAACGCTCTCCCGCAAATCACTCCTTCGATTCCCATACTTTCCTTAGCTTTAAGAGCTTTTAAGTCTACATAATTAGAAACCCCTCCCGAAGCAATAATGGGCGTACTAATTTGTTGAGCCAAAGCTGCAGTTGCTTCAATATTTGGGCCTTTCATCACTCCATCTCTATTTATATCTGTAAAAATTATAGCTACCACACCGGCATCTTCAAACAATTTAGCTAAATGAAGAGCACGGATACTGGATGTTTTAGACCATCCCTCTACTGCTACATATCCCCCCCTAACATCTATCCCAACAGCAATACGCTTAGGAAATTTCCGACAGGCCGCATAAACGAACTCCGGATTGTTCAGTGCGACGGTGCCAAGAATAACTCTACTCACCCCTCGATTTAACCAGTAGGATACAGTATCCATATCTCGAATACCCCCTCCCAGCTGTACGCTAACTTCGATAGAATTTATAATTTTTTCTACAGCCTTAGTATTTACAGGTCGCCCCTCAAAAGCCCCATTGAGATCAACAATGTGGATCCAATTACAGCCGGCAGCAGAAAACGCTTTCGCCTGAGCGGCAGGATCGTCCGAAAAAACTGTTGCTGCGCCCATTTCACCTTTTACCAAACGTACGCATTTTCCGTCTTTTAAATCTATGGCTGGGTAGAGTATCATAATTCCTTGAAATAATAATGACCGGCAATCGTTTTTCCCGATACTTTGGCATATTTTGGGTGTGTGCCCCATTTTTTAAAGCCAAGTCTTTCAAATAACTTCACTGCAGCCAATTGGGTTTCCCGAACAGATAAATTAATTGCATTGAAACCATTAGAAATTGCGTATTGCTCAACATGTTCTAAAAGGTCACGTGCCATGCCATGTCCGCGCGCCCATGGTGCAACAAAATGTGTATCTATAAGGCAAGCAAAGGCCCAGGCCTCTTTCTGCGGCGGAGGCGACACCAGTTGCACTGATCCACCTATAGTTCCATCAAGGCGACCAACAAATAGGGTACGCTCTGGAACTAATATTACTCCTCTCCAGTACCGCTCGAAGTCCTGCTGTGGGGGTGGTCGCAACCATCCAAAACCTGCGCCGTCAATTATAGCACTTGCCGCAGCATCACATAGCTCACGAAGATCCCGTTTCGTTAAATTTGTTACTTTTTCAACTTTGAGTTGTACAGTCATTTTAAGGCTTCCACTTCAAAAAATTAGATATGAATTGTAGAC
>CAYRUX010000193.1:0-2323 GCA_964427515.1 uncultured Rhizobiaceae bacterium | reverse complement strand
GCAAGATACGGCATATTTTGGATACTCTGGGGCATCCCCGACCAGTTCGGAACATCGCCAGTTTCAATTTGCATTATGTTGCCGCCATCAATTAGACTTAGCTCAACAACCGCTAAAGTTGAAATTAAATCAAAACGATCTCCTGCGTCATTAACCTGAACCTCCGTAAGAAATATTCCAGGGTCGTCTTTAATAATTGTATCTTCCATTTTTAGACCAGTATCTTTTTCGAATTGTGTCCAATCACCCGGGATCATCGTTGGGGCTGTAAACATCATTCGAATAACGCCTTTGTCGGCAGCCTTAGCGCGACGGGTTAATCCCTTTAAAACTGCTGGTGCGCCAACAATCACTGCGCCAGCAGTGGCACCTTGGATAAAATTACGCCGGGTCAGATTAAAATAAAGATGTTTGCTATTTTTTTTCTTTCTTCCAGACATGAAGCCTCCCTAGATACTTGGTTAAGTAATTAGAACAAAAAGCACAGCTGGGCCGAAGATGCTGGTAATGAGGGATATGCCACATAACCACCTCCCCGTTATCTACCCTTTATTATTTATTATTATGAACCAATAAGAATAAATTGCAATTTTAATATTACTGATGATTAGTGTGGAATACTTTATATACAAAGTGATTCATTTAACTAACTGAAATTATATAGAAAAAGAAACCTTCGAATAAGATATCTTGTGCTCTCTTATATTACGTTCCACGGAAACATCTGAACTTGTAATTTCAGAACGACCATTTTTAGCTGCCCTTGACAGCCAATATGCAGAAGCAACCTCATCAAATTCTACGCCCTCACCTAACCTATGCATAATACCTATTGCATGCTCGGCATCGCTATTACCCAAAATTGCTTCTCTTTGTAATGTCTCTGTTAAATTTTTCAGACACCTTCTAGCTTCCCACACGAGAGCAATTTCTTCCTCTGGAGCAATTTTTTCATAATTTAATATGTCGCCGTACCACTTCACCGCTTTTGAATAACTTTGATCAACGCCTAATCCCAACCGACAGAAGTGCCCAAGGTTGATTTGAGCTCGATATTTTACCCCTCTTCTCACTGCTTTAAGATACCAACGATAAGATTCTGAATACTCGCGGATTACCCCTAAACCCTCTCTATAGATATACCCAAGGCTTAAACAACCGCCGACATGACCACTATCAGCAGCTTTTTTGTACCATAACAATGCCGCTTCATGATCTTCATCAACCCCATAACCATTATCCAACATCGTAGCAAATCCATATTGCGCATCGGCTAAGCCACCTGGAAAAATCTTATATGCCTCATCTGGGATACCATCCCTTCGATTATTTATAGCCGCCCAGGTTATCCGCAAATACCTGGGTTTATTTGGATAAATAACATTGCCACTAGATAATTTAATCATAATAATCAGAACCTATTTACAGTACTTCATAAACCATCACATTTTATTATCTTGAGGACTATAAAAAATCTTAACCCAAAGGTTTAGATTCAAATGGAATATACAGAAACAATTTTCTCACACCCATCTTTCGAAAGAAACCGTGACCCAATATTAGAACAACTAAAAACAATCCTACCTCTGGATGGTCAAATCCTCGAAATTGCTTCTGGTACAGGACAACACGCTGTTTACTTTCAGTCTGAATTGCCAAATATAGCATGGCAGCCTAGTGATCCGGATCCCGATTGCAGAGAGAGCATTAAAACTTGGACTAAATATAAAAATTCTAAATTACCTCCACCTCTTAATCTCAATGCCACAGACGAGAAATGGAGTCTACCCCAATCAACCATTTTTAACGCAATTGTGTGCATTAATATGGTTCACATTACCCCATGGGAATGCACCCTCGGTTTGTTAAGCAATGCATCTAACGTCCTCCAAAAAAGGGGGATATTGTACTTATATGGCCCCTTCACGCAATCGCATAACTATACATCAGAAAGCAACAAAATATTCGATAGAGATCTAAAAAATAGAAACCCAACCTGGGGCCTTAAAGATATAGACGAAATTCAAACGGCAGCAGAAAAAAAGAACCTCTATTTAGATGACTGTGTCAACATGCCAGCCAATAATTTTTCACTAATATTTATACGTAAATAGCCAAATTGAAACTTCGCTACATATAATTCACCCAGATGTAACGTCACGCTTGTGACTCTCAATAAACTGGTCAAAAAAATTAATTGGGTCTATAGAAAGTGGTTCATGACCTCCGTCACGGGTCGTTTCGTAGATAATACGTCGAGCAAAAGGGAAAATGACCTTCGGGCACTCAACAAAAAGCATGGCCTGTAAAGAGCTCTCCGGAA
>CAYRUX010000192.1:0-5685 GCA_964427515.1 uncultured Rhizobiaceae bacterium | reverse complement strand
AGACGATGGTGCTACCTCGGTTTCGCTGCCTGAAGTACCATTGTTGGGTGTACTGCCGGGCACAGGTGGTCTCACCCGCCTAGTAGACAAAAGGCAAGTCCGGAAAGACCACGCCGATTACTTCTGTACAATTGAGGAAGGAATACGAGGCCAGCGAGCAGTGGAGTGGAATCTTGTAGACGAACTCATACCACGCTCTTTCTGGAAGGAAGCCGTCAGTGCGCGCGCCAAAAAGCTTACTGAACAATCCGATCGGCCAATAGAAGCAGAAGGGATAGAGCTAACGCCTCTCAACCGCAACCTTTCGGACAACTTAATAGAATATACCTACGTCAAGTGTATGATTGACACTGTATTAATGGCTGCTCATATTACGGTGCACGCACCATTTTCCGCACCTCCCGAAGACCTTGAGTCAATCCACCGTGAGGGAGCAAACTTCTGGCTCCTAGCCATGACTCGCGAACTTGAAGACCTAATTTTACATCTCAGATTTAATTGTAGTAACATAGGAACCTGGCTTCTATATACAGAAGGACAGAGTAAGTTTGTTGAGTCAGTTGACAAGATATTAGTTGATCACTCGAAAAACTGGTTCATTCAGGAAATGATATTGTACACTAAGCGAACTTTTAAACGCTTAGATCTGTCAGCCCGTTCAATGTTTGCCCTTATCAAACCTGGCTCTTGTTTTTCAGGTACTCTTCTTGAATTAGCTCTGTGTGCTGACCGGATTTATATGCTGGATGGCATTTTTGAAAATCAAAACGAACCCGCCGCTACGATATTGGTGACCACTGCTAATCAAGGTTGCTACCCCATGGGCAACGGCCTTACCCGTATAGACGTTCGCTTCCTAAATAACACTTCTGCTTTATCATCCATCAAGAAGCAAATAGGAAAACATCTGAAGGCACAAGAGGCCATGGCTTTAGGCTTAATTACTTTTGCTCCAGATGATATAGATTGGGAAGATGAAACACGGATGGCGATTGAAGAGCGAGCAGCATTTTCCCCAGACGCTTTATCTGGCATGGAGGCCTCCCTGAGATTTGCGGGGCCTGAAACTATGGAAACAAAAATTTTTAGCCGGCTCTCAGCATGGCAAAATTGGGTATTTCAAAGGCCTAACGCGGTTGGGGAAAAAGGTACTCTCACATTATATGGTAGCGGGAAACGACCCGATTTTGATGTAGAACGGGTGTAAAGTGACAATAGATTACAATCAACTTATACCTAATAATGTGGGTTTGTCGGATAACCGTCGACTGCTACGTGCACTGGAAACATGGCAACCTAACTATTTAAAATGGTGGGCTAGCATGGGGCCCAGCGACTTCATGAATTCTGACGTTTACTTACGCACGGCAATATCTGTTGAAAGTAACGGTTGGGCCCATTTCGACAAGGTAAAAATGCCTGACTATAGGTGGGGAATTTTTCTAGCTAAACCAGAAGGGAATCGCAAAATCTCTTTTGGCCTGCACATGGGTGAGCCTGTGTGGCAGGAAGTTCCCGGGGAACATCGTTCAACCCTTCGGCGTTTAATCGTTACGCAAGGCGATACAGAGCCAGCAAGCGTTGAACAACAGCGTTTGTTAGGACATACATGTCCTTCTCTCTACGATTTAAGAAATTTATTCCAAGTAAATATTGAAGAAGGTCGGCATCTCTGGGCTATGGCTTATTTGTTACATGCATACTTTGGACGAGATGGCCGTGAAGAAGCTGATCAGCTGCTGGAAAGGCGTTCAGGAGATATAGACAAACCGCGGATTCTTGGCGCATTCAATGAAAGTACCACCGATTGGTTATCATATTTTATGTTTACTTTTTTCACGGATCGAGACGGTAAATTCCAACTGGCTGCACTAGCCGAATCAGCTTTTGATCCCTTAGCTCGAACATGTCGGTTTATGCTCACGGAAGAAGCTCACCACATGTTTGTTGGAGACACCGGAATTCAAAGGGTCATTCAGCGGACTTGTGAATTAATGATATCCAAAGACACGGATAACATTGCTCCTTATGGGGGTATAAACTTGGATACGATACAGCGTTATCTAAATTTTCATTTTGCGATTTCTCTAGATTTATTTGGATCGGAAATTTCGACTAATGCAGCTAACTATTTCACGAGCGGAATAAAAGGTCGTTACAAAGAAGATAAAATCGATGACAATCATGTGTTGTCCAACTTAGCATACAATGTGTTCAAGCTTGAATCGGGTAAAATATCTACAAGTGCAGAACCCGCATTAACCGTACTTAACGAAAGATTGAGAGACGATTATATAGAAGATTGCAACAAAGGCATTTACCGTTGGAATAAAACAATTCGGGAGCACAATATAAATTTTACGTTACAATTACCAAATCGTGCATTTGGGAGAAGTATTGGTCAATACCGAAACAATAGGTTCACGCCGGACGGTGCGTTAATCAGTACTACTGATTGGAATAATATGAAAAATACGTGGCTTCCTAACAAATCTGATCAAAATCATATAAAATCTCTCATGCAAAAGGTTGTTGAACCAGGTGCATTTGCTGGTTGGATCGCTCCTCCTCGGCGGGGAATAAATGGACAGCCCATTAGTTTTAAATACGTTCGATTGAGCTAATTGTTAAAACATATTAGGGAGGAAACTATGAGCGACTATCCCAATTTATTTTCTGAGTGGCACATTCGAAACTGTAAGATCAAGAATAGAGTAGTATTCCCACCCACCTGCCCGACTTGGGTTTCAGACCCGTGGAATGGCCTGTTTACGGATATGGCGACTAATTATTATGAGGAACGTGCAAAAGGCAATGTCGGACTCATTATTATAGGTGGCACTCATGTGCATCCCAGTTCGATAATGGCTCCACTGCTAATGCCACAATTATTTGATGACCGGCAGATTGAACCGCTATCACAAATTGCTGATGCTGTGCATAAACACGGCTGTAAATTAGCGATTCAGCTTTGGCATTCAGGAGTAAGAGGGTTTCCAGCATACAAACAGGCACCAGGATATGATCCCGATGCAACCTGGTATACGGTATCTCCCAGTCAAGTGCCCTTAGGAGAATTTCCTGGCGCGTCTACACCTAAAGAATTGGACGAAGAGGAGATACAAGAGCTAGTCAACGCATATGGCACAGCTGCTGAGCGGGCTATCAAGGCCGGGCTTGACGGGGTAGAACTTCACCTAAGCCACGGCTACCTACCCTGGCAATTCCTCTCACCATTATATAATAAACGAAAGGACAAATGGGGCGGGAGTTATGAAAATAGACTGCGATTTCCTTTAGAGGTATTGAGAAGTATTCGCAATAAAATAGGTGACCAGCCATTTCTAGGTTACCGGATAAATTCTACTTCATTTTGGCCGGGCGATCTTGAGATAGAAGACGTAAGAAAAATTGTACCCGATATTGAAAAAAATGCTGACATAGATTTTGTAGATGTTTCGGCTGGCGTACACCATGCTTTTATTCATACCCCAATGGAATTTAAGGGAGGATGGGAGCGAGGATACGCAAGACAGATTAGAGAGGTATCTAATAAACCAGTATTGGCGGTCGGTAGAATTACCACGCCTGATTTAGCTGAATCACTATTGCAAGCCGGTGATGCAGATGCAATTTGCCTCGCTCGTCAACTCTTTACTGATCCATTTTGGGCAAAAAAAGCAGCAGAAGGTAAAGCTGGAGACATACGGGCTTGTGTTGCAGCTAATTTCTGTTGGAAGAGCGTTAGCCGCGGAGCAAGAATTCAATGTGTTTATAATCCTACCATTGGAAGAGAGGATGTCTGGGGAGAAGGGACACTGGAAAGTGTTCAAAATTCAAAAAACGTTTTAATCATTGGTGGGGGGCCTGCGGGTCTAGAATTTGCCCGGGTCGCATCTGCCAGAGGTCACAAAGTCTCCTTATTTGAAGCTGAAGGAGAACTAGGCGGCCATGTCCGCTTACATTCGTTGCTACCAAGCCGCACTGAATATGGAGAAATTGCTCGATGGCTTGCCGATCAAGCAAAAAAAAATGGTGCCAGCCTTCATGTTAATAATAGAATTTCAGAAGATAACTTAGACAACCTCATAGATACTGAGTCTCCAGATCATATTGTGTTGGCAACAGGCTCTTCAGTTTGCATAGATGGCTTTCAGGGATGGACGGGAGAACCTATAAGCGGATGGGAAAGCGGAAATTGTATTGGCTGGAATGAAGTGCTTATTTCTCAGTCGAGGGCTGCCGGCGTTTCGTTCCCTGGAGATGTGGTGGTTATAGACGACATGTGCGATGTTGTCGCACCATTGACCGCTGTCGCTCTCACGGCAGCAAATGCCAATTCGGTCACATTGCTTACCAGATGGCCGATGGTCGGCATGGAAACGATTCTTGATGTATATTTAGATTGGATTCTCCCAAAACTCTATGAGTCTGGGGTACAAATGCTATGCGATAATTTTGTTCGCAAAATATCTGGTAAAAAATTACATGTATATAATGTGCATCACGAAGACAACTCGCGTATCCTCAATGCGGATTGGATAGTGATGGCAACAGGACGTCGTTCGGAGAACGAACTATTGCCAGCTATAAAACAAAGAAAAATTAGTGTTGAAACAATAGGTGATGCAATAGCCCCACGCTCAACTTACGAAGCAGTATATGAAGGTCACAGACAGGCAAGAAAAGTATGAGTTACGGTATGACAGTGGATACTGGTTACACTTTCACCGACATGGTTGTTTCTTCTGAAGATGCTAGTGCGATGAGTTTTGGGTTTGCAATGGAAGATCAAAACTAACGGTCGCGAATCCGAACTACCTAACTGTTTTGTAGTTGAGTTGCAGTCTGGATAGTGTGTTCGAGGATTTAAAGCCGGTGGAGGTGGATATGGCAATCCGCTAGAACAACCTCTAATTAAGGTTTTAAAAGATTTAGAAGAGGCTAAGAAACCGCAGAAGGAGTGCATGAAAATCATGGTGTGGTAATAAATGATCCTGTGGAAAATAATATAACCTATCCCTCGATGACGAAGCCACTAAATCTATTCGGAACACTTTATTATAAAAGCATAATTTTACACTGTTTTATTAAGCAAGCTAATACTCTTAAGTGTATATTCTTAGCCTAACGATCGGGAATCAAAACCTTACCTTCCATCAGGCGTCTTGCTGTACGAATTACGATAACATTTTTTGCTTCCCAATAACTATTAGCCGACGTTCTACCGACATTTGTGCTCAATAAGAGCGAGCCTGATGGGTGTCCAATAACAATTGACCCTACATTGACTCTTTGTTGGGATACTGCGTCATTAACAAGAGTTCCGTCTATCTCGGCAGCTACTGCAAGACACATAGCCCCCGTTAAAGGCAGAACCCGGTGTGGCCTTTTCATGGAAATAATTCGTGCTGTTATATCTATATCGCGCTTACTTAGACTACAGCCGGCAAGTGTACTCGAATCAAGAGATGATGCAATCAGTGCCAGTTTGGGAACACTCAAACTATTTCTAGAAAGTTGCATAGCTTCAGCACCACAAAGTCTTATAGTCTCAAGGCTCTTCAATAGGCTCTCTTGACCTTCCAACTCATCTGGCAACTCGTTACCGACCACCCCCACGTCTTTTGAATAGATGAACATACACGCTGTAGTAGCATCAACCAGCGAAGCTCTAATTTTTCC
>CAYRUX010000191.1:0-11994 GCA_964427515.1 uncultured Rhizobiaceae bacterium | reverse complement strand
GCATGGGTGGCGGAATGCCAGGCATGGGTGGCGGAATGCCAGGCATGGGTGGCGGAATGCCAGGCATGGGTGGCGGAATGCCAGGCATGGGCGGCATGGGCGGCATGGGCGGTATGCCAGGTATGGGAATGTAGTAGTATTTATTTTATTATATTTTTATAGTCCAACCCACAATACAAAGCATATTAATATTCTTAGAAGTCAGTTTATAGCCTACGTATGTAAAACAAACACATATAGCTAATTTTTTGTTAGTCATCACTACCTAGTGGAAGGATTTTTTTAATATTTTCCTCGTGTGAAATATTTGTTTCCCTCAACGCCATTTCCGAATTGATTCCTAAGCGTCTAAAATAATCAACACATAAAAATAAGAACTCGCCGGATAATTGCTTTAATGAGGTCGTTGAATATTTATCAGTAGACGCAATTTCATTATTTGACATTGTTGTAATTGCATCAGGTGGGTTTAATTTATCAAGAAGATTTTTAATTTGTTCTAGCTGTTTATGCGAAGTATTTTTAAAACCAGCCTTATCCTCAATTGTTTGAATTTTTACCGAACGGCTCAGCGCTGGTAATGCAATAGGGATATCTAACAGCATTAATTCCCAAGGAGTAGGGTTGGGATTATTTAGTTTTTCATCATTTGATAAATTATTCTGTTTATTTGCCTTCTCAGCAGTTTTTATGGAGTCCCAATCTAGAAAAGGTAACGGCGAATTATCAGCCGACGATCCATTCTTAATATTATCATCTATGAATACATGAGGATGTCTACGTTTCATCTTAGTTATGACACCCTCAATTACATCTGATAATTGAAAAATTTCTTGTTCTTCTGCTATTTGTGAATGAAATACGATTTGCAAAATTAAATCACCTAATTCTTCCTTCAGGTTTTCCATATCGTTTTGAACAATTGCATTTTCTACTTCATAAGCTTCCTCAATAGTATGGGGCGCTAAAGATGAAAAAGTTTGTTTCTTATCCCATGAACAGCCATCAGGAGACCTTAATTTCCTAACAACTGATTGGAGTTTGTTTAGTTTATTTTTTGACATTTGATTTGATACTTTTTATTTTATCTATTTTATTAGATAATATTCATAAGGGTCTGAAACTATTAAGAAAAATGTATGGTAATATACTTTATTACATTTATTAATTTACCATAACTGATATTATGCGCAATACGGTAATACGCTTTTCTTAATCATAAATATAAATTTTTAATTAATCCAAATCCCGCCCCACCTCTAGAAATCTATTATTAAACCATCAAAAGCAGGCTCTACTCCAAATGGCAAGGCAGCTAAAAGTTCATTATATTCGATTTGATGTGACATATGAGTAAGTATCGTCCTTTCGGGACCGATCTTATCAACCCATTTTAGTGCCAAATCTAAATGAGCATGAGTAGGATGTTCTTGATAACCTACACAATCAAGAATCCATACCTTTATACCAGATAATATATCAATTGATTCCTCTGGAAATGAGTTAACATCAGTGGAATACGCCAAATCACCTAACCTATACCCCGTAGTTATAGAACGCCCATGATTTTGCGCAAAAGGTAACACTTTTATATTATCAACTAAAAATTCGTTACCGTGACTTAAAACGTTTGGCGAAAGACTGGGGCTTCCCCAGCCTTTATCTAATGGATGAAAAGCGTATCCGAATCTATCAGTAATCATTTTTAATGTTGGTGCACTTCCCCACACATCAATCGTGCGATTCATTCTATAATTAATTGATCTCAAATCATCTAATCCATGCAAATGATCAGCGTGCGCATGGGTATATAAAACGCTACTAAGGTAAGTTATACCAGAATCTAATAACTGAACCCTAAGATCAGGAGAAGTATCAACAAGTAAATTGGTTGTACCATCTTGTATAATAAGGGAAACACGCTTTCGATGGTTCTTCGGGTCTTCCGATAGGCATACTTTACAATCACACCCTATCATAGGAACTCCAGTCGAAGTGCCTGACCCTAATATTTGGACTTTCATATGTCACCGAGGTTGTTAGATTCTGCTTTGGTAAATAATTTATAAAAGTTACTTCCTGTCTGCTGTACAAAATGGTCAAATTCGACACCGCATAATTGAGCAACATATTCAGCAGTTTTCTTTGTATATGCTGGCTCGTTCCTCTTACCTCTATATGGCACTGGTGCCAAATAAGGTGCATCAGTCTCTACCAAAAGATGCTCCAAAGGAATATTTTTCACCAAGTTTCTTAATTCATCAGTATTTTTGAAAGTGATTATACCAGAAATAGAAATATACTAACCTAATCTCATGGCCAATGCAGCCAGCTCGTGGCCTCCTGTAAAACAGTGTATCACACCAGTAAAAGGCCCTCTATTCCACTCCTGTTCTAAAATGTCGCAGGTTTCACTATCTGCGTCTCTAGTATGTATAATTAAAGGTAAGCCACTTATTCTGGCGGCCTGGATATGAATTCGGAACGCTGAAATTTGTTCATCCCTAGGACTATGTTCATAAAAAAAGTCAAGACCAGTTTCACCTATACCTATAACTTCTTTATGGGAATTTACTATATTTAAAATATCTTCAAGACAGAAACCTGCTTCATCAATTACATTATGTGGATGCACCCCGACTGAACACCAAATATTTGAGTATCTTTTTGCAATATTTATTACTTTCTCAAAATGACTTAAGCGAGTGCAAATTGTTTGCATGCCAGATACACCCGCCTCTTGCGCCCTCTCTAGCACCTCTTCAATATCATTAGAAAAGGTTTCGAAATCTAGATGGCAGTGACTATCTACTAACATTAAAAACTCTTTAATAATTGTTATTTATATATTTTTTTCTAACCGTGGAAATATTGGCTCAGGGGGTGGAAGTGTTAATCCGGCAATAGGTTTTCTACCCCACTTAAGGTCTACGAATTGACGAAACTCAGAGTCTACACCAAGTTGATCTAACATTTTATGACAGGATTCTGGCATAAATGGTTGACAAATAATTGCTAGGTGGCGAATTGCTTCATACGCCAAATAAAGCACAGTCTCCATACGAGGAAGATCGTTTTTACTTAAAGCCCACGGTTCTTGTTCTGCAACGTAAGCATTAGAATGTCGCACAAACTCCCAAATAACACTCAACGCCTCATGAAATGTATGATATTCCACAATATTTTTTCTTACTTTTACAATTAGTTTTTCGGCCAAATTAATTAACTCTTGATCACTTTGCTTTAGTTCGCCGGGGGTAGGAACCACACTATTGCAATATTTCCCTATCATAGATAACACTCGTTGAGCCAAGTTTCCAAAATCATTTGCTAATTCGCCGTTTATACGACTAACCATAGCTCTATGGGAGAAATCACCATCATTACCAAACGGTACTTCGCGCATCAGAAAGTACCGCACTTGATCAAGGCCGTAACGTGCCACTATTTCATTAGGATCAATAACATTCCCAAGAGACTTTGAAATTTTCTGACCCTCATTAGTCCACCAACCATGGGCAAATACGCGCTTAGCTGGTTTTAGTCCGGCCGCCATCAGAAACGCTGGCCAATATACAGTATGAAATCGAAGAATGTCCTTACCAACCATATGGAGGTTTGCAGGCCAAAATGTTTGAAATTTTTCGTTATTTTCTTGGGGAAACCCAACGGCAGTAATATAATTTGCCAGAGCATCCAGCCAAACATACATTATATGAGCGTCGTCTCCTGGAACTGGCACCCCCCAGTTAAAACTAGTTCTAGATATTGAGAGGTCATAAAGTTCACCTTCTACAAAACTGACCACCTCATTATGCCGGCTTTCGGGCAAAATTATACCTTCCGTAGAAGTTCTATAATAAGCCATCAGCTCGTCACGCCAGTCACTTAAGCGAAAAAAATAACTCGGCTCTTCAACCCATTCGACTAATGCCCCACTAGGCGCTTGCCTCACACCCTCGGAATCAATAATTAATTCTGATTCCGAGTAAAAAGCCTCATCTCTAACGGAATACCAACCACCATAAGTGTCTAAATAAATATTTTCCCTACCTTTTGGAGATTTATTAGCAGCTATTCTTCTCCATAGTTCCTGACAAGCAATGATATGTCTCTGTTCAGTAGTGCGTATAAAATCATCATTACTAAAATTCATTAATTTTGTTAAATCACGAAATCGTTCTGATATTTCATCCACAAATTCTTGAGGATTTTTTCCTGAGCTAGATGCGGATTTTTCTACCTTTTGACCATGTTGGTCAGTGCCTGTAAGAAAAAATACAGTGTGGCCATCTAAGCGTAAAAATCTTGCTAAAACATCGCATGCAAGTGAAGTATATGCATGACCAATATGAGGGGCATCATTCACATAGTAAATAGGCGTAGTGAGATAATACGGAGATTTCACCACCAGACTTCCCTTCTATAAACTTATAAATATTTGTTACTTGCTGTCGCTTGCTGCAACATTGTAAAGGCTTTAATTATTACCTGCTTAGGTTCAAGACTAGAAAATTCTGCGTCAGTAAATATTCGATTTAGTTTTTCCCATACATTGGCCCAATATTCAAGATCACCTCTAGTCATCAAACCCTGCCAAGCTTCATATTCATCACAATTAATATTTTTATCCGATCCATTAATTGCTATCTGACGAATCAGAGTTGATAACGACCAGCTCATCAGCTCTCCAACCGTACGAAAAACGTTTTCCCCTGATTCCTTCTTCATACATTCATTAGCAAGCGAGTGCACAGCCTTAATATCTAAGTTAGGCAATCCCCGTGTAATACCAATAATTTGGCTATAAATTTCAATTCCGTTACAGTCAATCAAAGTTGCTGCGCGGCCAGGACTCCCCTCTGACAATTTTACTAAAACATCTACCATAGAGGCGCTCAGGTCTCGCCCAATATGGGTTTTAATTATATCTTTCAATAGATTATCAGGTAATGACCGAAAATTAAGACGACGACAGCGAGACGTGATTGTTGGTAAGAGTCGATCTGGTGAATGGCAAATAAGAATAAATATACTCTGAAGCGGTGGTTCCTCTAAAAATTTTAATAATGCGTTTCCAGCGCTTCTGTTCATTTCTTCCGCGCCGTCAATAATTATAACACGCCATTTTCCTTCCCCAGGCGTAAGGGTAAGAACACGCTTAATTGCCCTAATATCGTCTACTATGATATTCGTTTTTACTCGCCCAAGTTGATCACAATCTCCGCCTTGTATAACCTTAAGGTCGCTATGCCCTCCTGATGCCACACGCCTAAATACAGGGTGTTCAGGTGAGAGAAAAAACGAGTCTAGCGACTTTTCTGATGAATCTGCCAACAAGAATCTTGAGAAACGAAATGCGAGCGTAGCCTTGCCTATACCTCTAGGACCCGTAAACAACCATGCATGGTGTAAACGCTTACTTTCCCAAGAATGAATCATCTCCTGAATAACTTCTTGATGCCCTAAGAATAAGCTATTTTCACGTGGTGAGATTATCATGCCGTAAAATTTAAAATTCTGGTTATTAAACCTTTTGGGTTATTATATTTGAAAATCGATCGCACATTATATTCCAGATTTGTTCGTGAATATCTTCAGGTTCTAACGAAGCATCTATCACCTTACAACGATTAGAATTTTCTTTTGCTATTGAGAGAAAACCATGCCTCAACCTCTCATGAATTTCTAAATTCATTTTTTCATAACGACTTAACTTTTCGAAGCGCTCTTTCAATCTTTTAAACCCTTGATCTACAGGTATATCCAGAACGAACGTAATATCTGGATCCTTGGTAACTACACATTTTTGAATTAATGCCAATGTATTTTTGTCAACTCCTTGACCATAGCCCTGATAAGCTAGCGTAGAATCACAAAACCGATCACAAACAACCCAATTTCCATCTTTAAGGGCTGGTAGAATGGTAGAATTAAGATGATCAAGCCTAGCGGCATTATGCAGCAGTGCTTCAGTCAAGGGATCCCATCTTTCAACATGTCCAGATACAAGAAGAGATCGAATTTTTTCTGCACCAATAGACCCACCAGGTTCTCGCGTAGATAATACCTTGCAACCAATATTTTTTAACCGCAAACTAAGTAACTCGACTTGTGTGGACTTTCCTGCCCCTTCACCGCCTTCGAAACTTACAAAATATCCTTGAGTATTATTATTCATTAAATTTGATCATCTACCCGCATATACCCTAAGAAATTACTCTCCCCAAATTAAATATTTGAACGCAGCCCCAATTTTGTTAAACATGGATAGTGCGCCAATATCTTTACCAGCAACTATTGGAATTTTGTGCTTATCTTGACCTTCAATATTAACAATTAAAGTTCCAACTGAACTTCCTTTCTTTACCGGCGCTGGGATTGGCCCTGGAGAAACTAGTCGTATTTTCATACTTTTCCGTTCTCTGTGAGAAAGAGTCAAAACTAAATCTTGCTCTATTACAACTGGCACTTCTGCCGCTTCTCCAAGCCAAACTTCCATTTTTTCAACCTCTTCATCTGCTACAAACAAATGATAGTTTGAAAAGTCTCTAAAACCATAATCAAGCAGTCGCTCAGTCTCTCTTGCTCGACCATTTACACTACCCATTCCATTGGCAACTAAAATAATGCGCCGATTATCTTGAACGACAGAAGCCATCAGTCCATAACCCGACGCTCTGGTATGACCAGTTTTTAAACCATCTGCACCTGAATAAGTATAAAGTAGGGGGTTTCTATTTCCTTGCTTGATCCCGTTATAGGTAAACGACTTTTCTTTAAACAATCTATATAATTTTGGAAATTTATGTATTGTTAAGTGTGCTAGAGTCGCAAGATCAATAGCAGTTGTGTAATGATCATTATGCGGCCAACCTGTGACATTTTGGAAATGGCTACCAGACATACCTAACATATTTGCTTTTGTATTCATTATATCCACAAAACGTTCTTCTGATCCAGCCATTCCTTCAGCCAACACGATACAAGCATCGTTCCCAGATTGCACAATAATACCATGGAGAAGATCGCGGACAGATACCTTGCTATTTACTTCAACAAACATCTTTGACCCCCCCATACGCCAGGCTTTTTCACTAACTAGGAACTCGTCATCTAAAGAAAGCGTGCCATCTGATAGCCTTTCAAAAGCAATAAACAGTGTCATTACTTTACTCATAGAAGCAGGATACATTGCGCGATTTGCATTTTTTGAAAGCATTACCTTCTGAGTTAAGTCATCAATTAAAACAACCTCTTTAGCGCTAGTTTTAAACTTATTTTCGCTCGCAAATATACTCGTACATGTAAAACAGACCACGACTTGAAAAATTGCAATTAAAATTATTAAGCGGTTATAATTCATTATGAAACCGACCTCTAAAAAACAAAACAATGTATCCTTCAAGTTTCTATTCACAGCTTCTTTGACCTCAGTAATTTGAAATCAGTAACCTTAAAACCTAATTATGGCGAAAATACCCACCTATTGTATCACGATAATATGAGCATCTCCGTAACCTGCATCGACAGTCTTACGCAAGAGCTTGTGAGCCTCTTCGAGAGTTTCAACTGGACCAATTCGCACACGGTATAAACTTGACTCCCCAAAATTTACTGTCCTAAGAGTACTCTTCGAAAATAAATTTAGTTTTCGAGCCAGATTGATAGCATTACTTCGCTCCTTAAAGGCACCAACTTGTACGAACATCCCCTTGAGATTAGCGCTACTTCCAATAACCTTTCGTGATGAGTGACTTGCTGTCGCATGTTTAGCTTCACTACTGTTATTATCTTTTAGAGGCTCCACCAACCTTTCGAGAATAATATTATCACGCTTTGTGATTGGCCTACTAGGTATTGCTAAAAGTTCTTCTTTAGTTATCTTCTCCTCAATCTTTTTAAAATTATAATTACTTTTCTTCTCTAACTTCGCACTACTGATACCTACTTTAAGCGAAGCAAGCTCAATAAACTCAATTTTAACTCTCGCTGTCCCCTTCCTAAAAAATCCTAAGAGCTGCGCTCCCCGACGTGATACATCGATTATTCGACCTGCTACGAAGGGGCCACGATCATTTACTCGCAGTAATAATTTTCGACCATTTTCTATATTGGTTACACGAACCGTGCTCGGCAAGGGTATAGTTTTATGAGCTGCCGTAAGTGCATTCATATCATAAACCTCGCCGTTTGCAGTATCTCTCCCATGAAAGGGTTCGCCATACCAAGAAGCTATACCTTCTTCAACTAATTCAGGATCAAACCGAGGAAAGTATTGAATTCCTGCCACACTGTAAGGTTTTCCTAACTTGTATCCAGCCGGTACAGCATGAGAAGGTCGCTTCTCTTCCGAAGTTTTAGATAATTGCTTTGCTGTCTGAACCAGCAGCTCAGTCTCAGCACATGACACAATACACAAAGAAGCAGCAGCTACCGCGAGGCTTTTAGGGATGAAACTCGGAAACACCTTAGTTGAAAGCTTAATTATTTTGAGTAACACAACATGTATCATCTCATTATTTTACAATTAAGTCAGCAAGTGTGCCAACACCTATAGCGAAGTAGTTTGAACGATTCCATTTTAGAAGTGTTCTAAAGTTATCATATGCTAGATAAGCTGATTCCTCACTACTGTTAGGCACCACTACCGATGCCATCATTCCTTCTACTACAGGTAGGTTCTCTCCATTAATTTTCTTTAATCCTAGAGCGTGCCATTCACCTAATGATTTTAGAATCTTTGGGCCAGCAAAACTATAATCAAATCCATCGGGAAGAATAATTTCTCGACCCCATGTTTGTCCCTCTTTCCAACCACTTTTTGAGAGGTAGTTTGCTGTTGAAGCAAAGATGTCTTGTTTATTCTTCCATATATCTCGACGACCATCCCCATCAAAATCAATGGCAAAATTGACAAAACTTGAAGGCATGAATTGATTCTGGCCCATAGCTCCAGCCCAACTCCCAACCATAGCTTTTGAGGAAATATGCCCTTCATCCAAAATTTTTAGCGCAGTCAATAATTCGGAACGGAAATAAGTACCTCTTCTACCGTCATGAGCTAAGGTAACTAGAGCTGCAATAACTGAAAACCCGCCGGTAAATTCTCCAAAATTAGTCTCTATTCCCCATAGAGATACTATGAACCTCGGCGGCACTCCATAAACATGGGAGATTTTTTCAAGTAAAACTCTATTTTTAGCTAATAACTGTTTTCCTTTTTTAACTCGGGAGCGAGGTACAACCCTCTGCATATACTCTTGAAGTGTGAGTGTTGTCTCTGGCTGAGAGCGGTCCAACTCAATAACCCGTGGTATCGGGGTAACTTGGTCAATAGAGTTTATAAGCGTATCTTCAGAAATTCCTGTTTCCAAAGCTTCACTACGCAATTCTGAAAGCCAAACGGAAAACTCTGATGAAAGGCCTTCCCGAGACCCCGATGCTAAAATTATTGCGATCACTATAGTGACGTTGAATAGGCGTTTCCAGTCCGTAAATATCTTAAACATTCGATACAATTCTACACTCCGATATTTATGTTAAATCGCCATCAGAGATGTGCCGTACATAAACAATGATCAATCTAACATTGTTACCTTAGATGGATATAATCTTATTTGCTATTAACAGAAAAAAATCTGAAACCACCAACACTTCATCGCATTTTAGTCATACCGTATTATATCACTATTAATAACAAAATCTTTATTAAGGTCACCGTTAATACCATCTATAATGTTTTGAACGCAACGCATGGAAGAGCGATAATAGCATTCTTTCGTGAGTCCGCCGATGTGTGGAGTAAGTGCAATATTATCAAACTGTGATATTGGATCTGACACTAAAAGTGGTTCATTTTCAAAAACATCTAATCCGACCGATAAAATATTTTGATCAGATTTCAGGACTTTGCATAACGCTTCTTCATTTATTACAGGCCCTCTTGAGGTGTTAATTAAAAGAGCATGGTTTTTAAAACACATTAACGCTTCCTCGCCAATGAGATGAAAGGTTTCTTTGTTAAGTGGAACATGCAAGGTTATTACTTCCGATTCTGACAGACCGTCTTTAATATCTCTCACCAGTTTGTAACCTTCTTTCGCTATTTCTTTCTGATCAACATACGGGTCATATACCAAAACATTCATTTCAAATGCTTTGCACCGCGCTGCTACCAATTTTCCGATACGCCCAAATCCAATAATGAATATATTTTTTTTACATAATTCTATTGCATTAAGGGTTTCCCTTGACTTAACCCAATCACCACTACGTACTGCTCGATCGAAGGCTAACCCCTGCTTTGCAGATACAAGTATAAGATACATAGTTAATTCAGCTACTGTCACAGAATTTGCATCACCTACTGTAGCCACTGGTATACCTAATTTATTTGCTGTCTTCATATCGATATTGTCACACCCCACTCCGTGGCGAGCAATTATTTTCAGTTTTTTGGAAACCGAAATTGCCATCTTATTTAAGGGCAAATAACGTAGAATTATACCATCAGCATCTCTTAGTTCGTAGTTTAGCTTATCAGACTCTGCCGGCATTATTTCAACTATTTTAATATCTCTCTGACTTTTTAGTTTGTCTTTAGCTGCAGGGTGAATAGCATCATGTATAATAATTTTAGGCATAATTTTTAGACCCCATTACTAAAATATCCTTGTCCTAATACGAGTTATTAAGCCATTCTGTAAAGAGTTGAAAATACTCAGTGAAAAAAACCTAAGATTGGGTGGGAGGACACTTTAAATGTTAGATCAGTCAAATTCAGCAGAATCACGAGACCTTGCGCATCACTTACATTCATTTACGCACCTCCAAACTTTAGCTGAGGACGGGCCATTAGTTTTAGAAAGCGGCCGAGGGATTTACGTTACAGATAATCATGGTCAAGAATATATAGAAGGAATATCAGGCTTATGGAATATTGTTGTTGGATTTGATGAGAAGCGCATCGTAGAAGCCGCTTATTCTCAAATGCAACGCATGCCCGCCTATCACACATTTTTTGGCCGTACGGCTTCACCAGTCATTGAACTTGCTGAAAGGCTAATAAGCTTAGCGCCTGTAACCATGAAACGTGCTTACTTTGTAAACTCTGGCTCAGAGGCTAATGATACCGCAATTAAAATGTTGTGGATGATCAACGAAGGCAAAGGAAAACCCCAAAAACGCAAAATCATTTCTCGGAAAAAGGCCTATCATGGAACTACAGTAGCTTCATGTAGCTTGAACGGAAAACCCTATATTAACTGCTTCGGATTACCACTAAAAGAAGTTATTTACGCCGACTGCCCACACTATTGGCGAGATGGCATGCCAGGCGAAAGTGAAAAAGATTATTCAACACGCCTTATAAAGAACTTAGAGCAATTAATTTTAACTGAGGGGGCAGAAAATATAGCTGGATTCATTGCGGAACCAGTTATGGGTGCGGGAGGAGCATTAGTTCCACCAACCGGTTATTTTAATAAAATCGAAAAGAATCTCCGCAGATCTAACATAGCGATCATAGCAGATGAGGTCGTGTGCGGCTTTGGCCGAACGGGAAACATGTGGGGATCTGAAACTTATAACTTTTCTCCAGATATTATTTGCACATCGAAATGCCTCACTGCGGGCTATTTTCCAATGGGTGCTGTCTTAATGTCTCCGCATATAGATCAACAGTTAATGAGTGCAGCTGAAAGCGTCGGAGAATTCCCGCACGGGTTTACAACAGCTGGGCACCCTGTGGGTGCAGCAATTGCCTTGGAAACTCTAAAAATCATTACAGAGCCAGGGGGTTTGTTTGAAAATATTTGCAAAGTAACCCCAACGTTTCAGGACCGATTAAAAAGTTTCGAAGAACATCCATTAGTTGGAGAATCAAGAGGGGTTGGGCTAATTGGAGCCCTCGAGATTGTTGCTGATAAAAATACCAAAAGACCATTCCCTGAAGAATTACTTATTGGTGAGCAGATTGTCCGGGCTGCCCAA
>CAYRUX010000190.1:0-2100 GCA_964427515.1 uncultured Rhizobiaceae bacterium | reverse complement strand
GTGCAAGTTAGGGCCGACCTTATGCTTTCCGCCAGCTTCCAACGTATGGCAAGCCTTGCACTTTTTAAATACTTTAGCTCCTTTTTTAAGGTCGCCTGCCACCAATGCGTCACTTCCGACTACTAAAACAAGTGCTGCTGCAAGAATAACCAAACTTTTCCGGAAAGTCATAGATGTTCTCCTCATTCCAATTCATATTAATTAATGACTTGAGTATTCAAGCCCAACGAAAGCACAAGAGTCTATTATCCAATATTCGCTGTATCAATGTGCGTGATTGTCACAGCTACAAATGTTAGTCAACTGACTATACATGGAAGACCCGTTCACACTCGCTTAAAGTAAGATAAAAACCATAGTATAAAATAAAACTTCACCATGTTGGTATCACATAAGGATAACATGTGCTAGTAAGACTAATGCTAGCCACGAATATTATATTTTTGGATATATAAACCTAATTAAACATGAAGAAAATAGTTAATATTAATCGTTCTGACCGCCACATATTACTGAACGTAGCCTGCAAATTAGCGAAAGATGCCGGCAATCAGATTATGCAGCTATATCAAAAAGAAATTATCATTAAGAAAAAAGTCGATTCCTCCCCTGTTACCAAAGCTGATGAACTAGCTGACTCACTAATTTTTAAGGGTCTTGCAAGTCGCACGCCAGAAATACCAATTATATCAGAAGAAAGAGTGAGTAACGGTAAGACTCCAGACATTCATGGAAATGTCTTTTGGCTGGTAGACCCACTTGACGGAACTAAAGAGTTCATAACTAGAACTGATGAATTCACTGTTAACATAGCGTTGATTGAGTCCAATGTCCCAGTACTAGGAGTACTTTTAGCACCGGCACTCAACGAATGTTATTTCACTGATGGCTACGGCGCTTATATGATAGACGGTGATGGCCCTAAAATAGGAATATCAGCGCGTAGGATGCCCGCAGACGAACCCATTATTGTGGCCAGTCGCAATCATCGTGATAAAAAAACTAACGAATTTATTTCCCAAAAAAAGGGGGGGCGTGTGGTTAGAGTAGGAAGTGCACTAGAATTTGCCCTATTGGCAAAAGGGGCTGCAGACCTATATCCACGTTTTGGCACGACAATGGAATGGGACGTAGCGGCAGGCCATGCAATTCTCTCTGCTGCAGGAGGCGGCATTAGACAGCCAGATAGTGGTAATGCACTAAGCTATGGCAAAGCTACACTATACAACCCTCATTTTATTGCACATGGAATAGAATGATCGTAACCAACGAGTCTACGCAATTTCTAGACGCTACATTTGAAAATATTATTTTAGCGTCTCATATGTTGAAACAAGGTAAACTTGTAGCCTTTCCTACTGAAACTCTTTATGGGCTTGGCGCGGATGCCACTAACAGTCGCGCTATCATAAAAGTCTTTACTGCGAAATCACGACCGCTAGATAAACCTCTAATTATACTCGTTAAAGACAGTTCTGAAGGTGCCCGACACGCTGAATTTTGTGACGATGCACGCCAATTAACAAAAACTTTCTGGCCTGGACCTTTGACTTTAATTCTAAACCGACATCCTAACTGCACCTTACCGCAATCTCTAAATCCATATAATTCAACAATTTCATTGAGATCCCCTGGCAATCATGTCGCTATGCGCTTATTAAATTGCTTTTCCGGCCCAATAACAGCACCAAGCGCTAATCTCAGCGGTCATCCGCCACCTAATACAGCCGGAGAAGTTATGCGAACTCTGAATAATCGTATTGATGGCGTATTAGATGGTGGAAAATGCCAAGGTTCAGCATCTTCTCTACTAGACTTAACATCGGGTATACCTAGGCTTATCCGCAAAGGTCCAATCACAAAATCTCAAATTGAAGAAGTTATAAAAAAGGCTGTTAACGAATAATTTTTATGTATTGTCTAATTATGATTAGCTTACCCTCTCAAAGCCGCTAGCTGTTCTAAGTATCCATCGGGACTTACTTCTACATCAACCAATGCCACACCTTTGTGAACTAAGGCACTAGTCATCACTTTAACCAGAGAATTGGAATCGCTGACTCTCCACGACTTGCAACCTAAACCTGAAGCAACATTTAC
>CAYRUX010000189.1:0-20106 GCA_964427515.1 uncultured Rhizobiaceae bacterium | reverse complement strand
GCCACCCGTTAAATCACCCTCTAATAAGTTTGCGGGGCGGCCTATATGTTCTGCGAGACTTGTCGTAGTACCCATAATTTCAGCGAGGGAGTCTACTAAACCGGGCCTAGCATAAAACATCGAGAATAGCTGGATACCGGTTGGTAGATTCTGTAGGAATTTATCAAATCTAATAAAGGCTGCATCTGGGTTGATGGTTTGTGAAAATGCGCTTAGTAAAGTTGGCATAAGTTGTGTTAATAATTCGCGGGCGCGGGCGCTTCTAGTCGCTCGAATGCGTCCGTGATGCCAACCTCTAATTATAGCGGAAATGGACTTTCCGTCGCGAAACCCTAAGTTAGCGAGAGTATTTAAGGTATCTGGATCATCTTCCGTCCCTGTGAAAACAAGGTTTCCTGTTATACCTGCAAGAGCTGGAGAGTTTTCAAATAAGGCTGCATAGTGGGTTTCTACAGTAGAAAGGTACATTTTAATGTCTTCTGATAATTTAAAACCAGACTCATAGTTCATAAAACTAGCTATATTTGAGAGAGAAGCTTCGTCATTTGGTATCGAATGGGTTTGTTCATCTGCTACCATTTGTAGCCGATGTTCTAATTTTCTTAAAAATTCATACGCTTCGACTAACTCTGAAACTGCGGTATCTTTCGCATGACCGGCGTTAGCAAGGGCTAATAATGCGATACAAGTATTGCCAGACCGCAAATCAGGTTCCTTACCCCCCCAGATGAGCTGCTGAGTTTGAGCAAAAAATTCAATTTCCCTAATTCCCCCACGACCAACTTTTATATCATGCCCTAATACGGTGATTTGGTGATGGCCTTTGTGGGCATTAATTTGTCGCTTGATTGAATGGATATCCTCAATGGCCGCAAAATCAAGATATTTCCTCCATACAAATGGTTTGAGTCGTTTTATGAAATGGCTCCCAACTTTCTGATCACCAGCGACCGCGCGAGCCTTTATCATAGCTGCCCGCTCCCAATTTTGTCCGAGACTTTCATAGTATTGCTCAGCTGCTGCTGTGGATACGGCTAATGGAGTTGAGCTAGGGTCTGGTCTTAATCTCATATCAGTTCTGAACACATATCCATCTGCAGTACGTTCTGCTAGAATAGAAACTAATTCGCGAACCATCCGGTTTAAAAATTTTTGAGGATTTTCTTTCCCGATAAAGCTTATAATCTGTCCGTCGAATAAGACCATGAGGTCTATGTCGCTGGAATAATTTAATTCGAATGCGCCTAATTTGCCCAATGCAAGAACGGTAATACCGCATTCAAATTCTGGATCATCAATCGAATTTAGCTTCATCTGGGAACTTTTTGAAGCCTGGAGTAATAAATGCTTCAGCCCAATTGAAATTGATAATTCAGCAAATTCCGATAGGTTTCTGCATACCTTTTGAAGGTTCCATGCGTCTGAAATATCAGCAAGTGCAGTAATGAGAGCACAACTATGTTTTGCTGACCGAAGGTCTGCCATGACCGCTTTTCGTTCGTTTTGCCAAAGACCTTTAGTTATAAGACTGTCTAGGAGGTTCTTATAACTTTTATCAAAACCCAGCTTATGAAGCAGCTCAAGTAGGAAAGGATCTTTTTGAAGAATTTGAGTTAGGTAAGGACTATTGCCAAATATGGAAGTTAAAAATGCTCTACTTTTATTATCCTTGGTAATTTCTATCATAAAATTGGATAATTCGGGTTCAACTTCTGAAATTACATCGGCTTTCTGTTTCCATGTGCTTAACTCTCTCGAAGCACGCTCCGAGTTAGCCGGTTTAAGGATGCGACCATTATCTGTTAAAAAGGATAGATTAACCATGTTTCAAAAACAGTATTTATTGGAATTATGATATTTATGTACCAAAAATGTTTACGCAAAGTGTTGTCGGTAATTATTATAACACAATGAGTATAGCGTCCTATGACTAAGACCCTAAAGATTTTTATACATGTGTTGGCTGGTTTATTTGGAATATCAGCAATATTGTTTGGTGTTGCAGCATGGCGTCTATCTACAGGACCAGTTTCAATAGCGTTTTTGTCCCCTTATATTGAGGATGCATTTGGAGCTGATGATTTAAGTTATAGGCTAAAGTTTGATGATACCGTTCTAATTTGGAACGGATGGGGCGACGGGCTTGATATTATAATTACTGATGCAACCCTAATTGGGAACAATGATAATGTCTTGGCGGCTGCGCCACAAATTTCTCTTGGCCTTAGTTCTCTGGCGCTTTTTGAAGGTGATGTTTCCATCACTAGAATTGAGTTGCTACACCCAGTTGTTCACATGGAACGCCAAAAGTCGGGCGGGATACAATTTGCCTTTGGAGAACAATTTGATGAACCTGATAAGATAGTAAATGAGTTAATATCGGAATTTTTTGAGCCTGGGGATGTAAACCATAGTTTTGGTAGGCTCGAGCGGATAGGCATAGTATCAGGTTCATTTTTTGTTAAGGATGATATAACAACTTTGAATTGGGAATCTCATGAAACCAATTTAAGTTTTGATATATATTCGGATAAAATTGATGGAAATATTACTGCTGATGTTTCTATTGAGGATTATTCTTTTCATTTAATACTTCAGACGGAACTTGAAAGAGATACGGGTGAAGTTAGGGCTAATGTCCGGATAAAGCAGGTAATTCCAGCTAAATTAGCAGCTTCTTTTCCAGAACTATCCTGGCTAAACAAATTTCATATTCCAATTTCAGGAGATATTTCATTTGGCTTAGATGAGAATGGTACTTTATTAGATCAGATAACATTCGAGCTAACTGGGGGTGAGGGTGTATTAGAGATTTCTGACACCTTTTTAAAAGGTTTCAAAATTGAATCCTTTACTGTTTTAGGTCGTGGTACATCAGATTTTAGTTCACTCCACATTGAACAGCTTTTAATTGGAACTAATGGTCCAGATCTCTCGCTTAAGGGAAATATGCATAGAAATATAGGAGACACCAATTCCCAAATTAATATAGAATTTGACAAAATAACTCCATCTGAGCTTTCTGATGTCTACCAAGAGCTCGACATGTTAAGCGGTCTTGAACTCCCTTTGTCAGGGACAGTGGCAGTTACTATTGATGAACATGGAACCCTAATTAACACAATCGATTTTGATTTGATTGGTGAAAGTGGGCATATGACTCTGCCAAACATTTTTCCATCTAGGACAAATGTTTCGGTATTCCAGATACGAGGAAGCTCTAACGTAGAACAAAGTATATTGGATATAGAAAATTTTTATCTTGATGTTGGCGGACCAGAATTTTCTTTTAACGGTGTTGTTACTGAGATCGCTGACGAAGTGGGTATAAAAGGGTTGTTTGAATTTACAGAGATGCCGTTCAATGAGCTAGAAAAGTATTGGCCTCGTAAACTAATGCCAACTGCTAGAAACTGGATGCTTGGCAATGTGCATGATGGAATATTATCTAATTTCACTGTGAATTTTAATATTGAACCTGGAGATATTGAATTATTTGAAAAAGGAATGAGACCAGCTGCGCTTAGTGCTGCATTCTCATTTCGAGATGCGACAGTAAATTACTTAACTGGCCAACCTTTAGCTCAGGGTATAGAGGGGAAAGGTTTTGCAGATGGCACGAGGCTATTTATGGATTTTTGGGACGGTTATATTCAGGATATGTATATCGCCACAGGTTCTGCATTCGTCGAACAGTTAATGCAGAGTTCCGCAACTGCTACGGTCATTGCAAATCTTGAAGGTGCAAATAGGGATGCAATTAATCTTTTAGATGGACCAAGATTTAACTATGGAACCAAGTTTGGTCTCGACAGTAGAAAGGTGGGAGGCAGGGTGAATGCGGAAATAGGCGTTAGATTCCCATTTAAAAGAAAGGTTAATATTAGTGAGATTGAGTTGGTAGGTTTTGCACGTTTAGAAAATTTTGAACTAAATAGTTTTCTGGGTTCTTATGACATTGTCGGAGGAAATGGTAGAGTAGCTATAGATAAGAATAGTATGGACGTTATCGGAAATATTGCAATTAACGGTATTCCGTCGAACTTCCTTTGGAAAGAGAACTTCAATAAGTTACACTCAATAAAAAGCAAATATGTGATATCTTCACTGCTCGATGATGCAGATAGAGAGGCTCTAGATGTATTTCTTGACCCTCATATCAGAGGATTGTTAGGTATTAAAATTGATTACATTGTCACTAGGGAAGGCCAAAAAAAAGCTAAGATTCATATTAATGCTGATGACGCAATATTGAATTTGCCTGAACTCTTTTGGATCAAACCTGTCGGCAGAGAGGGGTCTATGTCTGCTACGATAAGTTTTGATAACTCAGAAGTTATAGAAGTCACTAATTTTGATTTAAATTCTGCGAACTTCCTTGCAAGTGGTAATGCAATAGTAGGTTTTAATGATGGAAACATCCTTTCTGCTCGATTGGATAATCTCAAGTTTGGTGATAACGATATAAAGGCAACATACAAGTTACTTGATGATAATAACCGATTATTAAAACTGAGTGGAAAGAGCCTCGACTTACGGCCTTATATAAAGCAATTACTAGATTCAGACGGTGAAAGTTTGCCATCCTTTATTTTGGAAATAGATATTGATCGCTTGATCACCCATACGGATCAGCAAATTACCCAAGCGAATGGGAAATTTATAAACAAGCAGGGAGGTTTACGGTCAGCGCTACTGAAAGGTACATTGGTTTCAGGATCAGAATTTCAGTTTATTCTCGAGCCAGAAGGTAGCAAGAGAAAATTATCAGTTCGCTCGGAAGATGCTGGTTCTGTGGCTCGAGCATTTAATATTTATGACAATGCTATTGGTGGTTATTTATTGATGGATGCTATTTTGCACGATGATGAGCCTGACAGGCCGGTAGTGGGAGAGGTGAGGGTGAAGGATTATAGGGTTATTAATGCTCCGACTTTAGCTCACATTCTTGCTATAGCTTCATTTACCGGAATTTTCGAAGCTTTGGAGGGAGATGGGATAGCATTTTCAACCTTTAAATTGCCTTTTGAACTTAAGAACAAAAACCTAACTTTTAAGAATGCTCAAACCTCGGGTCTATCAATCGGTGTTAATGCTTCTGGGAATGTAAATTTGGATACTGACAGGGTTTATATGGAGGGTACTATAGTTCCTGCATATTTGGTGAATAGCCTTTTAGGAAATATACCGGTAGTTGGGGATCTTTTGGTAGGTGGTAAGGGTGAAGGTCTTTTTGCTGCAAACTTTTCAGTTCAGGGAACTACAGAAGAACCAGATATTATGGTTAACCCGCTATCTGTTTTAGCGCCAGGTTTTTTACGAAATCTTTTTCCAAAGATCGATAGTGAAAGCGGCAGCGATGGCAATAAGCCTCATGAGCAACAAACGAGATAATTAAGTTAATCATTATTATTGGTGGCTAATAGGTCAAAAACTTTATAGAGCGTTTCTGGTTCATGCGCGCCATAGAGAGCGTATTGTCCATTAAATATGAAACACGGTACTGCAGTTATCCCAAGCCTTCTTGCTTCATCTATTTTTTTTGAAGTATCACTATATTCTTCTCTACAGCTAAGATGAATTTTTGTTTCTTGGTGGTTTAATCCAGAGGCCTCAGATATATCAATAAGAACATTTATATCTCCAATATCTTTGCCATCTCTGAAGTAGGAAAGAAAAATTTGTTCAACTACTTTATTTTGCATACCGAATTGGTGTGACCAATTTATTAATCTGTGAGATAAGAGGGTGTTGGGAACTTTTTTGATTTTATGAAAAAGGAAAGGAATATTGTCTTTGAGTCCAGTAACCCGAAGTTTTTCCAACATTTTTTTTACCTGTTCATCAGTACCAAATTTCGCTCTCAGGTAGAATTCGCGGTCTAAACCGGTAATTGGTGTATTTGGGTTTAGTTGAAATGGCAGCCATTCAATTTTTGATCCCAGGTTTGGCCGAGCGGAGAGCGCTCTTTCTAAGCGGCGTTTTCCTATAAAACACCAAGGGCAAATAGAATCGGATATAATTCGAATATGCATATATACTAGAAAACCGTACAAATAGTTATATGTGTATATACTAATACGGAACACTTATTGAGAACATACAATTATATAATTAGCTATTAATTTCCCCATGCACAATACCGTTCGATATTGTAAATTTATTTTTGAATCGTTGAGCTGATGATTGCTGGTTGCTCGTGTGATTAAACTTTAATAGTTGTCAATACTAAGATAATAATTTTTTTTAAAGTGGAGTTTAAAGTGCCTTTACATAGCCGTTATGAACTTGGTTTAGGGAAAAATAGCGCAAATTTTGTGGCTCTTACCCCTATAGACTTTCTTGAACGTGCAGCATTAGTTCACCCTGAAAGGACGGCAATCGTTTGCGGAGCGAGAAGGCAAAGTTATTCAGAAACTTATTCGCGCTGTCGAGCATTCGCTGATGCTTTAGCCCGACGAGGTATTGGTGTCGGAGACACGGTATCTATTATAGCTCCTAATATTCTAGAAATGCTCGAAGCGCACTTTGGCGTCCCAATGGCCGGGGCGGTGCTCAATGCAATAAATACACGATTAGACCCTGAAACTGTTGGGCGCATATTAAAGCATGCAAAAAGTAAATTATTAATCGTCGATATTGACCATCTTAATCTTGTTGAAAGTGCGATTGAGAAATCAGCTTTAAAACTAGACATTATACTGATTGGGATCTCAGATAGGCTCGAAGACAGTAGATCAGGCAATATTATAAGTTATGATGCATTTATTTCTCTTGGTTCTGCCACGTTTGATTGGAAGCGACCCAGAGACGAATGGCAGGCAATAACACTTAATTATACATCTGGTACAACTGGAAACCCAAAAGGAGTAGTTTATCATCATCGAGGTGCCTATTTAAACTCTTTATCAAATGTTCTGGCGGCAACTTTGACAGATAAAACCGTTTATTTATGGACCTTGCCAATGTTCCATTGCAATGGATGGACGTATACATGGGCAGTAACGGCTGTGGCTGGTACTCACGTGTGCTTAAGAAAGGTCGAAATAGGTCAAGTATTTAGCGCAATCTCTTCAGAGAAAATCACTCATTTAGCTGGTGCTCCCGTAGTTTTAAATATGATAGCTAATTCGCCAAAAGAGATAAGAGTTCCTTTCTCCCATAAAGTTGAAGTGGCTGTCGGTGGTGCACCACCTCCTAGTGCTATAATTGCTGCGATGGAGACTATGGGATTTAGGGTTACACATTTATATGGTTTGACAGAATGTTATGGGCCTTCGTTGATTTCAGAGTGGCAAGATGAATGGGAAAATTTGTCAGTCGAAGATAGAGCTTCGAAAATGGCAAGGCAGGGAGTCAAAACTTTATCCGTGGCCGACGTTATTGTTAGTGATCCTGATACAGGGGCTCAGCTTCCAGCTGACGGACTTTCGGTTGGTGAGATATTGCTTCGTAGCAATACTCTTATGAAAGGTTATCTAGATAACTCTGTGGAAACTGAAAAGGCATTTGCTAATGGATGGTTTCATACGGGAGATTTAGGCGTTATGCATGAGGATGGTTATGTCGAGCTGAAGGACAGGTCCAAAGATATTATCATTTCAGGGGGTGAAAACATCTCAAGTATAGAAGTAGAGAATGTGCTTTATAAACATCCCCATGTCCTTGAAGCAGCTGTTGTTGCGAAACAAGATGAAATGTGGGGGGAAGTGCCATATGCTTTCATCCAACTTAAAGCTGGCGTAAAAGAATCTAATAAGGAAGATATAATAACATTTTGTCGAGAGTTTTTAGCTGGGTTTAAACTGCCTAAGGAAATTGAATTTGGTGAACTGCCAAAAACTGCAACAGGTAAAATTCAAAAATATGTTCTTCGCGAACGTGCAGACACCAAAAAACTAATTAACAACTAATCACCTAAAAAAGGTAATTTATAACATGGATTTTTCTATTTCATCCGAGCTTGAAGACCTTCGAAATAAAACAAAAATATTTGTCAGGAAACACTGTATTCCCTTGGAGAGCCCTAGGGATTCGTTCGATGAACATGAGCATATACCTCTACAAGAATTAGAGGTCTTACGAGAGAAAGCTAAGGCAGCCGGTTTGTGGGCTCCGCAAATGCCTCAAGAGCTCGGAGGCATGGGGCTTAAAATGGCAGAACAGGCTGTTATATATGAAGAGGCCAATTTTTCTATTTTTGGCCCGGCTGCATTGAATTGTTCAGCGCCAGATGACGGAAATATGCGATTGCTTCTAATGGTTGGGACTGAAAGGCAGAAGGAGAAATGGCTAAAACCTATCATTGATGGAAAGGTTCGTTCGGCATTTATTATGACCGAACCGCACCCAGGAAGTGGTTCAGACCCCGCCGGAATGATGCGCACCTCCGCAACAAAAGAAGGGTCTAAATGGATTATAAATGGACATAAGTGGTTTATTACAGGAGCCGGAGCATCAGAACATTTTATATTGATTGCCAGAACCTCAGAAGATCCTCGCAATGGGTTAAGTGCGTTTTTATTTCATAAAGATCAGCCTGGCTGGGAAATAATTCGAAAAGTACCTATAATGGGCCCGGAAGAACATGGTGGTCATTGTGAGTTGAAATTTGACCGGTTAGAAATTCCCGAAGAAGATATTTTAATGAATCTTGGCGATGGTTTGCGTGCAACACAAATTCGATTAGGCCCAGCTAGGTTAACTCATTGTATGCGGTGGTTGGGAATGGCAGAACGAGCTATGACTATTGCTGCTGAATACGTTAATGACAGATAGTCCTTTGGTTCCACATTGGCAGAGCATGAAGGTGTACAATGGATGCTGGGTGAAGCTGCAATGGAGATACACACAGGGCGTTTATTAACTATGTATGCGGCGTGGAAATTAGATCAAGGAGACCGAGCTAGGAAGGAAATTTCTATGGCAAAGGTCCATGTGGCCGATACTCTAAATAAGGTAGTAGATACGTGCATACAACTCTGCGGTGCGAGGGGGTATTCACAGGACACTCTTTTGGAGTGGATGTATCGTTATGCTCGTCAGGCTAAACTTGTGGACGGAGCATCTGAGGTGCATAAAATGGTTATGTCCCGTTTTTTTATGAATGAAGGTAAAGACTTCTGGAGTTGGGACTATTAGGTGGGCAAAGAAAACTGTCATTTATCGGGATCAAATTTAGATTACATTTAATCAAATGTTAAGGTTTGTTCGGTAAATTTACCCCTCATAGATTTAGAGGGGATATCATTTTGAAATTCTCTCACTATTTTTGATTTTTTAAGAGCCAATCATATAAAATGTTTGTAAATGCAGGTTAATGTAATAGGTCACTGGGGAGAGGAATAAATTATGTCGTCGTTAAAACGTGCTGATAAATTGCAGCAGATTTGGCAACCAATGAATATTGGCTCTATTAAGGTTAAAAATAGGATAATGATGACGGCAATGGGTGTTTTTTATGGAAAAGATAATATCCTTAGTGATCGTCATATAGATTATTATGCTGAGAGGGCCAAAGGAGGATTGGCCTTAATTATAACCGAACAACAAGCAGGCCACCGGTTAAGTAAAGGCTCTTTTTACGATGGCTGTACTGCTTGGGAAAAACGAGCTATCCCCCAATATGCTAGATTAGCAGATGCTGTCCATGAGCATGGTGCAAAACAATTTGTTCAGTTATTCGCAGCTGGTGTCCATGATAAGGGGAATATGATTTTTGATGATTGGCACCCGCTTTGGGGTGTTTCAAATATACCATCAATATTTCATAAAGAGATGCCACATGTTGTAGATTTAGATGATATTAACGATCTGAAAAAAGGTTTTGCGCAATCTGCGTTAAATGTAAAGGTTGCTGGGTTAGATGGAATAGAATTGCACGCTGCGCACAGTTACATGTTGGGTCAATTTTTGAGCCCAGCTTACAACAATCGAACGGATGCATACGGTGGTACTAATGCTAAGAGGTGTCAATTTATTATTGAAACTGCTGAGGAGGTACGGTCGGCTGTAGGCCCTGACTTTACTTTAGGCATACGAATATCGTTTGAAGAGTTTATGGGACCCGCTGGTACGACAGCAGAACAAGGTGAGGAGCAGGTTGATATTTTAGCACGTACTGGGTTATTTGACTTTATTAATATTTCAGCTGGAGCGTATCACACCTTTGGGAATGCAGTGCCGCCAATGGGGATGCCGGCTGGCCAAAACCTACCTTTTGGAAAAATTGCAAAGAGGGTAGTAGGAAATCAGGCAAAAGTTTTTATCGTTGGAGGGATCACAGATTTGTATCAAGCTGAACAGGTTTTGTGCGATGGTGCTGCGGATATGGTTGCTTTGACCAGAGCTCATTTTGCAGACCCGATGTTAGTAAAGAAAACACAAGAAGGAAGGGCTGATGAGATAAAACGCTGTATAGGGGCAAATGAGTGCATTTCACGAATATTTGACCAACGCCCGGCTGCGTGTGTTGTAAATCCTGCTACAGGTAGAGAAAAAAGGTGGGGTGTTGGTACACTAATCAAAGCAGATTCTGAAAACCACAAAAATATAATCGTTATCGGAGGAGGTATTAGTGGCATGCATTTCTCAGCGATCGCGGCTGAGCGTGGTCATTTGGTAACTATTGTTGAGCAGAACAAAAAACTTGGAGGGCATATAAATTTATTAGCTGATCTTCCAGGCAAAGATAATTGGAGGAAGTTTATTGATGACTTGCAACGTAAGGTTTTGCAGCACGGTGTTACTGTTGAAACAAATCATAAAATTGATGTTTCATACATAAATTCGCGGAATCCAGATTGCGTTGTAGTAGCTACCGGATCTAAGTGGCGTAGGGACGGTGTAAGTCCATATAGACCGGGCATTGAAACCTTACCGGGTTCTAATCAGGATAATGTTTTTGGTTTAGGTGACGCAATAATTAAGGCGCAGAGAGAAATAAATAGTCTAGGTAATAAAGTGGTTATAATTGAGGAGGCTGGAACGTATCTACCACTGGGTTTAACCGATATTCTTTCAAAAACGGGTGGTATAGAAGTGCATTTAATAACGCCGGAGCCTCGCGTTGGAGGAGAAGCTTATAAAACTCTTGAATTAATGCAAATTATGCCACGTCTAGTTCAAAATGGAGTTATTTTTCATACAGAGACAAATGTAACCAGTATTCATGGAGACACTGTTAACACTAATTTTCTTTGGGGTGGAGGAGAGGATAAAATTGATAATGTAACTTCTTTTGTATTTGCTCTTTATAGATCCGCAGAAGACAGTTTATTTTATGCTTTAAAAGGAATGGTGCCAGAGCTGCATTTATTAGGTGATGCTATGGCGCCAAGGCGACCCGCACAGATTATGTTTGATGCCGAAGTTCTTGGTAGGCAGGTTTAGTAAAGTTTTCATTAGTTTAATAACTTTTTGAAGGGGAATAGTTATGGATTTTGAAAGTGGTGATGTTTGTTATTTGACTGCCAAGGAAGCAATAGAGCTTTTCAAGCAAAAAAAGCTATCCCCTGTTGAGTTAATGCAATCGGTTATATCCAGGTGCGAAGCTAAAAATAATAAACTGAATGCGATCACATACGAGTTTTTTGATAGAGCATTGGAACAGGCAAAGAGGGCTGAAAGCCGGTATATGAAAACTGATGGCAGACCTCGTCGTCTTGAAGGCATTCCTACAGCGATAAAGGATTTTCATCCAGTAAAAGGTGAAATAACAACCTTTGGGTCTAAAATATTTGAGAACTTCCGGCCAGATTATACGGCGCCAACTGTTGATAGACTTTTTAAAGCTGGTGCAATAATGCATATTCGCACGACTTCACCAGAATTTGCATATTCAGGTGCAACACATAGTCCTCTTTGGGGTATTACTCCAAATCCATGGAACATCGAGTATACTTCCGGTGGTTCTTCAGGCGGTGCTGGAGCTGCAGTAGCAGCGGGAATGACAACAATTGCGGATGGTACAGATGGGGGAGGGTCTATAAGAATACCTTCATCTGCATGTGGCATAGTGGGATATAAACCACCATTTGGAAGAAACCCTTTAGATCGAGACCATCCTCTCGAGTCTATCCTTCATTATGGGCCAATGGTACGATCCGTTTCTGACGCTGCCTTGATGCAAAATATTATGTCTGGTCCTCATAAGGAGGACATTTGTACAATTCCGCAGCGTGTTAAAATTCCTGAAAGTAATGCCACTAAAGCTAATTTAAAGGTAGCCTATTCGATAGATCTTGGATATGTCGAAGTCGATCCAGAGGTTGAAAAAAATACTCGAGCAGCAGTCAATGTTTTTTCCGAAATTGGGGCACAGGTTGACGAGGTTGAGGTCGGTTGGGACTGGGGTGTTCTGGATTGTTGGTTAACATGGTGGGCGGGACTATTTGCAGCTGTGGCGGGGCAGTATCTTCCGCGATGGCAATATGAAATGGATCCATATGTTGTTCGCCTTTTGGAAAAGGGGATGGGGCACAGTGCGTCAAGACTCTATCAATGTAACGAGAAACGGGGAGAAATGTGGAGAAAAATAGAACCAATTTTAAACAAGTATGACGTTTTTATATGTCCGACACTTGCTGTCCCAGCCGTTAAAGCTGATCATGATGATGCAGACCCAAATTTTACAATCAATGGGAAGCCAACGCACGCTTATGTTGGCTGGGTTATGACGCATGGCTTTAACTTGATAAGCCAGTGCCCAGTTATGTCAGTACCATCCGGTATATCTTCGTCTGGAGTTCCAACCGGCATCCAAATTGTAGCCAGACCTTTCGATGACCTAAGGGTTTTTAAGGCAGCTTCTATGTTTGAAAGCGCTCAACCCTGGCAAGAAAAATATTTGAGCTGTATTCAAAATCTATAGTTAACACTTCACGTATGAATATTCTGGGTTAGTATATTTCAAACAGACCTGCGGCACCCCTGCCGCCGCCAATACACATGTTTACTAACAACATCTTTAGCGCCACGTCGTGTACCTTCGATTAATATGTGCCCGGTCATTCTAGCGCGGCTCATGCTAAACCGATGGCCAATAGATATGGAACCCCCGTTTGCGTTCATGATTTCCATGGGAATTTCCAGTTTTTCCGGGCAGTTGAAACGATCACGGATTCTTTCATTATTTTATCCAGTATTTTTATTTGTTTAAGAATCCTCAATAGTTGCGATAAAGTTATTGATTGGTTTAATAAAACTATCCAAGTCATCCCAGGGCATCATATGTCCGACGTGAGGGATTTTAACAGCAAGGCAGTCTGGTATTAAATCTATAATTTCTGTTGCATCTTCGTCTAAAACTGTTCCTCCGCTTTGCGCATACATAAGGATGGTTGAAACGTGAATATTTGGCATTAAAGTATGAATATCTTCTTCATGAAATGACCGATGTGATTGGGTAATTGCTTTAGTTGAGCAGGTTGGCAGCCACTGGTCCCTCAGAGATATTTGTTCTGATGTCCAGTTTTTTAGGAGTGGAGAATCTCTCTCTGTAACTTGTCCGCAGGATGCCTTTTTTAACCCTTCGAGGTACCAATCGAGCGGAATTGGGTATGGTCTTCGGTTAGGTCCAGATACGGGTGGATCTGCCAGAATGAGCGCCCCAATAGATTCAGGATAGTCATTTGCTAGTTTTATCCCAATTCTCGCACCCATGGAATGCCCCAAGATTATCGGGCGATCAAGTCCCAATTGTTGAATTACACCGTGGGTATCTCGTGCATAGTCAGAAAGCCAATAGTCTAACTCGTTTCCAGATTGAGAAAGGCCTCTGCCACGATTGTCTAGACAATATACATGATATGATTGAGAGATTCGGTGGCTCACAAAATTCCATAATATGGCTGGTGAGGTTATGCCAGGTAAAAGTATTACCGGGCGACTATTTGATTTTGGAAACTCATAGTGGTGGAGGCGAACTCCCTCCACCATTAAGTGTCGACCGCGAAATTCTGCATTCATCTGGGTTTTCGTTTGTTTTTATAGTGTAACATAATTGACCACTTTGATAAGATTTAACATTTTAACAAAAATTTTGATAATAACGAACACTAAAATAAATTATTGAAAGAGGTTTAATACCTTTACAATTTTGAAAATTATTTTTGCTTTCAATTTTTGGCGGTGGGGGTGGGATTCGAACCCACGGTACCCGTAAAGGTACGCTGGTTTTCAAGACCAGTACTTTCAACCGCTCAGTCACCCCACCAAAATAGTGCAATTTAATACCCACAGAAAGAAAATCAGATAACTTAAACTTGCCTAATAATTGAGTGCTCTACGATAACCTTGATAAACTTTATTATCTTAGGACTCAAGGCACTCAAAAATATTACCATCCGACGGCGCTTTGAGCACGTGAATATTGTGCCAAAGTGCGTAGAAAAGCAGGAGCCATGAGGCATGGTTTTGATGTTTTCCTGTTTTTAAAAAAATGTTTTTAACATGATCCGGAATGCAAATTTCAGCAATACCTGATTGTGCTGCCACTAATGAACCTAGTCTTGATCCATTACTGTTAATCCACTCTCCTACAGGCACGGTAAATCCACGCTTTCTTTGGAATGCGCCGTAGCTTGGTAGCCTGTTGTGGAGCCATTTTCTAAGTAGCCATTTCCCCATGCGTCCCCGTATTTTAAATTTATCAGGAATTGAAAAAGCTATCTTAGAAACCATAGGGTCAAGAAAGGGGGTTCTTCCTTCCACGCCATTTGACATGAGGCATCTATCTAATTTTAAAAGCAGGTCGTTAGGTAGCCATTCACAACAATCTATCATTTGTAATTGTTGAAGAGGGGTTAAATTACTTTTTAGCTTAATTGCTTCCTCGGTACTGCTGATACCATCACGCCACCCGTCTGGTGTCTCACGAAATATTTCTAACTGATCAAGTATTGATCTGGATCGCATTATTTTGGGTTTGCCAAGCCACCAAGGTCGGGTGCCTGTACGGTATCGACCGTATCCGGCTAGCATTTCATCTCCGCCTTCACCACTCAGTATTACTTTTATGCCTTCAAATCCAGCTTTTCTCCCCAATTTGAAAGTCGGAAGAGCAGCATAATCCGCGACCGGATCATCCAATGCAGCGGCAACGGTAGGTAAGAGAGAAATAAAGTCATTTTCATCAAAGGATATTTCGATGTGTTCGGCGCCTAGTTTATTTGTTATCAACTTTGCTTGTTCCCGTTCATCTTGTGCACCGGTAGAAAAACATGCCGTAAATGCTTTTACTGGGGTTTGGTTTAATTCTGACATTGCAGATATAATGGCTGAGCTGTCGACGCCACCTGATAAAAAAATACCATAGGGAACATCTGATCTTTGATGTACTTTCACGCTATCCATTAAAGCGTGATTTAATGCTAACAAGGCTTCTTTTTCATTGGAATATGTAGGCAGTTCTATATCTGAGATCGCAGGAATATTTTTCCGACAGGTAATTTCCCCCTTTTTGACTTGAATAGTTTCACCCGGTAACACCCGATTTATATCGCGGTAAATAGTATTTCTTCCGGTAGTAAATTGTAAACTTAGAAGTTCATATATACTTTTTTTAGAAAGATTTCTTGCGGCGGCAAAACCGGATTTAATTAAAGCTTGAGGTTCAGATGCAAATGCCAGACCAGTGGTTGATTCGGTATAATATAAGGGTTTTATTCCAAAGGGGTCACGAGAGAGGATTACTGTATCATGACGTCGGTCATGTATTGCCAGCGCGTACATTCCGCGGAGGTTGGCTGCAACGTCTAAGCCCAACCTAGGATAAAGCTTCAGGGGTAATTCACAGTCAGATAATGTGGAGAAAAATAAATCGGGATTATCACGACGCAATTCAATAAAATTATAAATTTCCCCATTGGCTATTAGTGCTGCCCCAGTTTTGTCATCCAGGGGTTGGTTTCCATTTTCAATATCAATAATTGAAAGTCTAGTGTGAGCAAAAGCAACATTTTTTTCGTTGTAAAAGTTTGTACCATCGGGTCCACGGTGTTTCAAAGCATGCCCCATTTTAGATACGGCTGGTATGTCAAGGAGATCAACCTTAGCAGCTATTAAACCAGCAATTCCGCACATCAGTTACAAACCTTATGAAAGAGAGATTGGAAGCGTTCTACGATTATGTCTTCTGTAAAATTTGCTTCATACATGGCATAGCCAGATTCAGTCAGTCGTCTTGCTAAAGCCTTATTCTCAATTAAAGTATTGATTGAATTTGCCAATGCTTCTGGATCGCCAATTGGTGTTAATAGGCCAGTTTCTCCCGAGGCGATTAGGTTGCTAGGGCCGGTTGCATTGCAGGCGACTATAGGAATACGGTGTGCCCAGGCTTCTAGAATTGTATTGCCCAACGGTTCAATTCTAGATGGGCAGACAAATATATTTGCTGTCGACAAAAGTGAAGGAATATCTGTTCGCCAGCCTAAAAACCTTAATCGATCTATAACACCTAAGGATTCTGCGTGTGATTTTAATTTGTCTTCGAGAGGTCCTTCACCAGCTATCCAAGCGAATGCATTAGGCAACTTATGAAGAGCTGTTATTAGGTCATCAAACGCCTTATTTATGTGCAGTCTTCCAAGAGCTAAAATGAGGGGTGCATTTTCGGGAGTGTTAAACAAGGACCGCGAAATTGGTGGGGCAGGAGTATCGTTTGCAAAATTTCCAATATAGTGGCAGCGTTCTGATGCCCATCCCTGGGTGACACAATATCTTACTATATCTTTCGTATTTCCAATTAAGTGGTCGCAGCCTTTGTAGTATTTTAAATTATAATAGCCACCGAGGCGAGCAATCTTAATGAACTTGTGTCCGGTAACAGTTTCAGGACAGTAGAAGGTCGCTCTATTCATCCATGTTAGAACAACGTCAGGTTTATATTTACGAATTACTCGATCGAAGTTTAATCGTGTACCAAAATCTATAAATTGTCTAAAGGGTAACTCGGTGATTGTGATATCATTGTTAGGGAGGATTTTTGACCACGAGCGGTTTTTTCTAAGAATGATATGTTGTTCAATCCCCGCTCGATTAAAACTGTTAGCTAAACGAATAAAAAATTGCTCTGCTCCACCCTGGTGGCTCCCGGAAATTGCTTGTAATAGACGGATGGGTCTATTTTTAAGAGAGGAAGCCATTTTTTTTATTTGATGCCTTTATCGAATCTAGGTTAGCAATTAGGTGGGAAATAAGAGGATAAAGTGCAGCCATTAAGGCAATTGTAAAGCCCCATAATCCTTCCTTATAACCTTTCCGGAATAAGTAACATTTAATAAAACGGGAACAACATCTCCGCAATGTTGATAACAGTGACGGCATATTTGTATTACCCGATCTTAGATCTTGTGCGCGGTAGTTACTGTAACGCCATAGACGTTGAATCATGTCATTAAAATCTTCATCAACATAGTGTGTTAATGAGTTCTTTAACTTGCGTTTAGACCCTTCTAATGTAAGAGGAGGGTGGATATAAGCATTCCCCCAAATTTTTGCCCCACGTGTAAATAAGCGCGGTGCTGCCATAACACCCCAGGAGCCTCCCCAGCCATTCCGAATGAGGCGATCTCCAACATAATTATTAAAAGGTACCAAAAAATATCCGGGTTCAGCTGTTTGAATTGTTTTTAGTATTTCTTGAGCTAAAGTTTCACCAACTCGCTCGTCCGCGTCTATTTCGAGGATCCAAGTATTAGAAGCAATATCAATTCCTGCATGTCGTCTCGGGCCTTCCAGTGGCCAATCTCCTTCAGTGATAGTTGCACCAAATTCTAAAGATATGGTTTTAGAATCATCAGTACATCTGTCTAGTACAACAATTATTTCATCAGCAAAGGATAGCGTTTTTAAACAGTCAGCCAGTTGGCCAGCTTCATTATGGACACACACTACCGTGGAAAGTTTAATATCTAGAGTATTCATGCAATTTAATTTTTTACTTTGTTCCAAAGTTTAGTAGCGGCGGTTTCTACCATATCTACCGTAAGGCTATTCATTAGGGTTCCTGTACTACGGTGGTTGTAATCAGGTTTCCCCACCAGCTGTTGATAGGATAGTTTGGTGCGGACAGTGGCGGTATAGTTACCACCTCGAGGCGCATAGTGCTCATCTTTGCTAGGTCCAAATAACCCTAACGTGGGTATTTCGGAAGCGGCTGCAATATGCATTAAACCGGAGTCGTTGCCAATATACATGTCACATAATGCAATCACTTCTACTGTTGTTATAAGGTCAAGCTTACCAACTAAATTTATTAATTGTTGATCAGGTATTGCTTGTATCAATGGCATGGCTTCCTCAATCTCATTGGGTGCGCCCAAGATAACGATCTTAGCATTTGGTAATATACCATTGTAATCACATAGTCGCTTGACTAATTCAGCAAAATTTTCAACTGGCCATTGTTTGCCTATCCAATTTGTCGTCGGGCCGATAGCAAGAAAACTCTGAGACCCCATTAGGTATCTTTTTGCTTTTTGTTTTTCTTTGGTATTTGTAAATAAATACGGTTTAAGGGTTTCTTTGGTGCCTGCAAGCTTAGCTAAAGATTCTAACCTATGAATGGGTTTAGTTTCTTTACGGAAGATCATTCTATTGTTTGTTAATAAACACCAAGAAATGAGGGAGGAGCGCAAATCTACAATTAGAGTCCAATACTGGAGTGAACATTTTGCCCAAAGCAATATCCAGTGTAAGCTAAAGGAGTTTTTCCTTATTGGAATAATGTGGGTTACATATGGAGTAGACTTAAATAGTGGTGCGGCTGGAATCCCGCAGGCAACTGTAAATTCTGCATCTGGGTATTTGCTGTTTAAATATGACAGTAAGCCAGTAGAAAGTACAGCATCCCCAATACGTGTCGAGGTGATGAAGAGGATCTTCATCGAAATATTTTTTCAAACTCACTTGCTGTTGAATCCCAACTTCTTGTACGGCCATGGCGTCGAGCAACAATACTTAATGACTTGAACTCGTCATTGTCGGTAAGAATCTTAATAGTATGGTCCGCAAAATCAGAATCAATATCAGTCAAAAAGGCAGATTTATCGCCAACAACACGTTCTTTGACAGCTCCCATAGATCTCGCAACTGCTGGCAGTCCCACTGCCTGTGACTCAGCTAGAGTAGAACAGTACATTTCACGTTCCGAACCAGGATATAAATGTACACGAGCTTCCCGATAAAACTCAGCCATTTCCCTATCGCCAGCTGGCGACTTAAATACAATACCATGTTGTTCTGCGGCGAGAGCTTTCTTATAAATACTATTCAGGTCATCCGGAAGGTTTCCGCCATTGTCAGCATTTTTGAATGATGCAGAGTATATATGTAGTTCAGCATTAGTAATAGTTGGTCGAATACGATTTATCCATATATCTATTAACCAATCTAAGCCATGTTTTGGATGAGTAGTGACAATAGCCGTGGGAATGTTTCTAGGTTTCATTTCTTCAGCTTCAAGATATTCTTGGCGAATTCCTGGCGCTATATTATGTAGTGAAAAATGACCGCTTCCTCCATAGGTCTCTTGATGCGCTGGGCCTAAAAACACTAATTTTACCTTAGTGCGCTCAAACATGTCTTTAACTTGCGGCCTGTCTAAATATTCAGCAGGTCCAGTTAGCCATAGAATTCTTGCGTTAGTCGTTCTTACCGATTCCAGTAATCGTGGTTTTCTAAACGCAATTAAAACTTCTGTTATTGCTGGTCGTTTGCCATCCCAACTCAACCAATTTGCATCCTCAAAGATTAACGGATTTGGAGTGCGGTTTATAACTCTAACTACATGCCCGGCCCTAGCTAATGCAGCAGGGAGGCTGGCAAACGCCTTCTCAGCCCCGCCCAGTGGCTGATTAGCAGGGGTCATTCCGTTGAAAGGTATCGAATCGTCTATTAATGTTACTAACATGACTTGGCGTTATATCTATACCTAAACCTCTTGCCAAGTATTCCGCAGCTGTGTTTTCTATAAAATGGGCATAATATTAGATTCAAGTTAGTAGATTTTAATAAAATATCAAGTTTTAGGGTAACTTAAATGGCGACAAAGTACATCAAATAAGAAAACAGAGGTATTATTAGCGTAGTTGGCTCAGACGCATC
>CAYRUX010000188.1:0-7691 GCA_964427515.1 uncultured Rhizobiaceae bacterium | reverse complement strand
GGACCGTAAACCCATGAAAACCTTAAGGCTATAAAGTCTAACCCATGTTGGGCCGCATAAGCCCGGCCTAAAATGTCTCCGCTGGCTTTAGTTGCTCCATATATATCTACAGCATCTAATGCAGTACTCTCATCACAAGACTTTAAATTAGGATCATGATCACCGTAAGCCGAAGTTGACGAACAATAAACTACACGGGTCAGATTCGCATTCCTGGCAGCCTCAAAAATATTTGCGCTACCCACAATGTTAGACTGTACTATTGCATAAGGATTGTCTTTCAAAAGCATCGGGCCTGATACTGCTCCACAATGAATAATCCCCTCTACTCCCATATTTATGACTTCGTACAATTTATGAAGATCTGTAAGATCTGCCCTGACAAATGGAAATTTAACTTCTTCAGAAGGTTCTACCAAATCCATCCCGACTACCCGCTTACCAATATTTTCGAGACGTTTCGCAACAGCAAAACCTATAAGACCGGCAGCTCCAGTTATTAATATAGAACCATTACTCATATTGGTAATCCTTAATGTGATCGCTTAATACAAAATTCCACCACTTCATGTAGCTTTTCCTTCTCTTCACAGTCTGGAAATATAGCTAGAGAATCCTGGGCCATGGCGCCGTAATGCTGAGCCCGTTCAAAAGTATCCTTAATTGCGTCATGACGCATAATCAACGAAATCGCATGCTCCAGATCGCCATCATTTTGGTTTCCCTCCTCCATCGTTGAGCGCCAGAATTTGCGCTCTTCCTCGTTGCCTCTCCGATATGACAAAACCACCGGAAGTGTAATCTTTCCTTCTCGAAAATCATCTCCAACCGATTTGCCCAGCTCTGCTTCTTGCGCCGAATAATCTAGTGCGTCGTCAACCAGTTGATAGGCAATACCAAGATTAAGGCCATAATTCTTTAAACCGTCCTCTTCAACTGAAGGACGCTCTGCAACCACCGCCCCTATTTGACAAGCTGCAGCAAATAATGTGGCAGTTTTTGCAGTAATTACCGATAAATAAGTGGTTTCACTCGTCTCCGTGTCATTAGAAGTCATGAGCTGCATCACCTCACCCTCAGCCAATACTGCGGATGCATTTGACAAAATTGCCAAAACTTTAAGAGATCCATCTGCAACTGAAAGTTGGAAAGCTCTCGAGAATAGAAAATCTCCAACCAACACACTAGGTTTGTTACCCCATAAAGCGTTTGCAGTAGCATTCCCCCGACGAAGGTCACTTTTGTCAACAACATCATCGTGTAACAATGTTGCAGTATGGATAAACTCTATACATGCCGCTAAACTAATATGTCGCGTTCCAGAATAACCACACATTCTTGCGGCTGCCAAAGTAAGGATTGGTCGCAAACGCTTGCCTCCTGAAGCTACAATGTGACCAGCTAATGCTGGAATTAATGCGACTTCACTACTCATATGTTCCAATATGACCTGATTTACTTCCCGTAAATCCTCAGCGACAAGCAATTGCAACTGATCAAGCGAAGCTTTGTCGTCAGACAACGCTTCGCCATTTTTCTCAAATCTGATAATTTTTCCCAAGTTGTCCTCTTTTGTTCCTTACAAACCTTCTTGGAAGGTATTGTTCATTAAACGGAATTCACAACCCTATTCTTCAGAATAGATACCAAACACCAATAAAAGTTATGCCAACTCACAAAAGTTACAGGTGAAGTAAGTTAATAAAAATAAATAATAAATCGGATGTCTAAGCAAACAATTATTGGTAATTATACCCCCGATGGTTCAATTTCGCTTAAAATAACGAAGTTAGCCTGCTGGGGATGTACTATAATTGATATCTTTTGAAATTGGAAAGACTCATGGCTGAATCTCATACAGTTACTAATAACTCTCTACTTGATGGCCGAGTTTCATTGCGACAACACGCTGCAGGGTATCGTGTCTCCGTTGACCCAGTGTTATTAGCTGCGAGTATTCCTGCAAAAAACAGTGAAACAATTTTGGATGTTGGAGCTGGTGTTGGCGCAGCTATGCTTTGTTTGGCTCAACGTGTTGATTCGGCAAGAATCATAGGCGTGGAAATCCAACGAGATTTGGTACATCTTGCTTCAGAAAATATTTCCAATAATGGCTTTAGTAAAAGACTAGAAATAATGATCGGCGATTTGCAACGTCCTCCACCTCGACTCGTGCCAAGGAGCTTCGATCACGTAATGGCAAATCCACCATATTTTGAAGCAGGGCACGTTCGAGAGTCGGCAAAACTAGAGAAAGTAACATCGAACATTGAAGGTGCTGGGGGTCTGAGTGCTTGGATAAACTACTGCCTTAGCATGGTAAGACCAGGAGGTACCGTAACCATAATTCATCGAACCGACAGGTTGGTGAAATTGCTAACCCTGCTAGACGGCAAAGTGGGTGATATAGTAATATTTCCCATTTGGCCGCATCATCCGTTTCCATTTAGTGATGAAAATGCTGTTATAAAAGAAGCAAATGAAAATATAAAAATTCCGGTAAATGCAAAACGCGTTATCGTACAAGCAATTTCTGGAACAAGGGGATTACTTCAATTAAGGTCAGGTATAGTACTACATAATAATGATGGCCATAACACCCTAAAAGCAGACGCTATTTTGCGCCACGGAAAGGCTCTCAATATCAGAGAGGAACTAATTAGATGACTTCGAGATTTTTTGCACGAATAACCTTTCGCAAACCACCACCTGTAGTAGGGGTTATTAGGCTCACAGGAGTCATAGGCCAGAGTGGCCTCCTCCGAAGTGGATTAAATATTCAAACAGTTGCACCAATTATAGACCGGGCATTTCGCCTGCCTGGTTTAAAAGCCATCGCCCTTTGCATAAATTCCCCAGGTGGCTCACCAGCTCAGTCTGCATTAATTCAACAACGGATACGTGACCTCGCAGCAGAACGTGAAGTTCCAGTTATGACGTTTGTTGAAGATGTAGCCGCGTCAGGAGGATACTGGTTAGCTTGTGCTGCCGATGAAATTTTTGTGAATGACAATTCAATTTTGGGTAGTATTGGTGTTATTTCCGCCGGGTTTGGTTTTTCAGACGCAATTGAAAAACTGGGGATTGAGCGAAGACTGCATACTACAGGCTCAAAAAAATCATTATTAGACCCGTTTAAACCAGAACTACCCGAGGACATAGCAAGACTAAGATCTGTTCAACAAGATATCTATAATAATTTTAAAGAGCTCGTTAAAACAAGAAGAGGACAGCGGTTAAACTTAGATGAAAATGAACTATTTAGTGGTGACTTCTGGCTTGGAAAACGTGCGGTGGAAATTGGACTTGCTGACGCAATAGGCGACGTTCGTGGAGTTTTGCATGACCGTTATGGAAAAAAGGTTCAAATTCGTACTTTAAATATGCGCGGCGGTTGGCTAAGAAAACGTCTTGGATTTAACACTGATATGCTAAATAGTGCTGATTTTATGCATAAAGAAGGCGTTAACCTAGTTAATACTATAATCTCAGAAATTGAATCGAGGGCATTGTGGAGCCGTTTCGGTCTTTAAATTCATATTCATAGGACTTGACCAAGAGGACTACAAGGCCCAAATTAAGCCTTGAACTCAGCAGCTATGTAGTTGAGATGTACGTTTCTTGGTTTGTTGCGTCATTTTATGGGTTTTTTTATGAGTCGCTGACTTAGGAGGATAACATGTTTAGCCCCAAGAAGATCATAATACTGATCGCAGTAATTGCGATAGTATGGTACGGCTTTAAAGCCATGGGAAGAATGAAGGCCAAAGCGGCAGCCAAGCTTGATGATTCGAATGATCAAGATAATATTGGGGATCGCAACTAGAGAAAGATGCTCGGTTTCAGTCTGCCTAAGATCCTTGTTTTAATACTAGTCGTTTTGGTCGTATGGTATGGATTCAAGGTAGCTAGCCGGATTAATAAGGGTCGGGATAACCGTGCGAACATTCCGAAGGAAGACAGGGAAACACAAATTCCTGTTAAAGATATGGTAAAGTGCCCTGATTGCGGAGCTTACAGTGCATCTCCTGAATCACATATTTGTAATGGTTAAGCATAAGATGGCAGAGTGAGTGCCGGCATGCGCTCTATGACCTTAGACCCAGAGAGCGATAATATACCAGTGGTTAACGACTAATGGCTTCAGACGAACAATCGAATAATTCCTTCCAATATCTTACCTTAGAACTCCAGAGGTTTTGGGCGGATCAAGGATGCATCATCCTACAACCCTATGATCTAGAAGTAGGTGCAGGTACCTTTCACCCAGCAACAACCTTAAGAAGTCTTGGGCCAAGTCCTTGGTGTGCTGCCTATGTCCAACCATCTCGCAGACCGACCGATGGCCGTTACGGGGAAAATCCTAACCGATTACAACATTATTTTCAATTCCAAGTAATTCTTAAACCCTCACCCTCAGACGTTCAAAAAAAATATCTAAACTCTTTGGAAACCTTGGGAATTAATATTAGCAAACATGATATTCGCTTTGTTGAGGACGATTGGGAAAGTCCTACTCTCGGCGCGTGGGGATTGGGTTGGGAGATATGGTGTGATGGCATGGAGATATCACAATTTACCTATTTTCAGCAGGTTGGTGGATTTGATTGCAACCCCATCTCAGTCGAAATTACTTATGGGCTAGAACGATTAGCGATGTATGTCCAAGGAGTAGATAATGTTTACGATTTGAATTGGAATGGTTACAAAGGACAAAATAAAATTACTTACGGTGACGTTTTCAAAGAGTCTGAATATCAATTTTCAGCTTATAATTTTGAATATGCTGACACTAATATATTACTTCAACAATTTAAGGATGCCGAAAAACAGTGCCAACAATTACTCGAATGTTCGCCTAGTCTTCCGCTGCCTGCCTATGATCAATGCATAAAATCAAGTCATGTATTTAATCTTTTGGATGCGCGCGGGGTGATTAGTGTTACGGAGCGTGCCAGCTTCATAAGCCGGGTACGCAACCTGTCAAAGGCGTGTTGCGAAGCATGGCTGTCAGCCACTACAAATAATGACGAAAGTAACTCATAAAATGGCAGAATTACTATTCGAGCTAGGCTCTGAAGAAATTCCGGCACGCATGCAATCCAGTGCATCGGCAAACCTTCTACGTTTATTTTCAAAGCACTTGGAAAATGCCCAACTGCAGCCGAAAAAATTGCAAAGTTTTGTTACTCCTCGACGATTGACCATGCTTGCGGAGGGGATACCTCTGCAACAGCCAGAGATTAATATAGAGCGAAAAGGCCCCAAAGTGGGTGCACCCGACCAGGCCATCCAGGGGTTTTTAAAATCTGTAGGTTTACCCCTGAATAAGTGCGAACAGCGGGATACCACCAAAGGTAAATTTTGGTATGCAGTATATACGAAGAACAGTGAACCCACTGAGCAATTATTGATAACTTTAATACCTAATATATTAGATGATATGCCTTGGGAAAAATCGATGCGGTGGGCCAATAACCGTACTCGTTGGATTAGACCCATTCGTTCTTTGCTCTGCTTGCTAGATGGAAAAATTGTACCTGTTAAGTACGGGAACATCACTGCAGGAAATATTACACACGGCCACTCAATTATGTCCCCCGTTGCATTGCAAGTTACGAGCTTTGAAAATTATAGACAACAATTACTCAACTCACATGTTTTATTGGATATAAAAGAAAGGGCAACAATTATTCGTGAAACTGCAATGGGGTTAGCAGCTGATAACGAATTAACACTCAATGAGGATGAAGCACTAATCACAGAAAATTCAGGACTTGTCGAATGGCCGATTCCCATGCTTGGGAAAATTGACCCGAATTTTATGCAAGTTCCAAGTGAAGTTCTTATATCTGCTATGCGAAAACATCAAAAATATTTTCATCTAACCGATAAAGAAGGCAAACTCTCACCCAACTTCATCGTAATATCCAATATCCAACCACAAGATGAGGGGGAGTCAATTCTAGTCGGGAATGAGCGAGTGCTACGCGCACGCCTCGCTGATGCAAAGTTTTTTTGGGATCAGGATAGTAAGAGTCCCCTTATTGAACTTGCAGCTGAATTGAAAAACATTGTTTACCATGCAAAGCTTGGCACTCTCCAAGACAAAACACTTAATCTCCAAGAGCTAGCTCTACGTCTTCGTCAATATATCCCAGGGTCTTCGGATGAACATTTAAGAAAAGCAGCGCTACTTTGCAAAGCTGACCTTTGTAGCGAAACAGTGGGAGAATTTCCAGACTTGCAGGGTGTGATTGGTGGTTACCTTGCACTAAGAAATGGCGAAAAATCGGAAGTAGCGTTAGCCATTCAAGAACATTATTCCCCCCTTGGCCCCAGAGATGCTTGTCCAAATAAACCTAACAGCGTGGCACTAGCGTTAGCTGAAAAAATTGACACCCTTCTTGGATTTTTTTCTATTAATGAAAAACCAACAGGATCAAAAGACCCTTACGCTATTAGACGAACGGGTCTTGGTGTAATCAGAATTATACTGGAGAATGATTTACGGATCCCGTTACTTAAAATATTTCAACATCATAAAGGGGGGCAGTTTAATGGACAGGCTAAAGAATTACTTTCCTTCCTCGCAGAACGTTTAAAAATTCATTTGCGTCAGACAGGAATTCGACATGATTTGATCGGTGCTGTATTTGCAATCGGAAATGAAGATGATTTTGTGCGACTTATCTTGCGTGTAACAGCACTGGCAGCATTTTTACAAAGCGATGACGGAGAACACCTTCTTGTAGCATATAGACGGGCAGCCAATATTTTACGCATTGAGGAGAAAAAGGACAATTGCAGCTTCAGGTCGATGCCAAAACTAGAACTATTTTTAAACGACGAAGAACACAAGTTATATGATGCTATTGGAACCGTTGACATCAATACTCTTGATGCATTTAAAAAAGAAAAATATCAAAATGTTATGTCTATTATGGCCACCCTTCGACAACCGATAGACACTTTTTTTGAAGAGGTCACTGTCAATACAAAAGATCCAAAAACTAGACACAATAGATTATGTCTGCTCTATAAAATCAAAAGTTCAATGGACAGAATCGCAGATTTTTCAATTATCGAAGGTTAAAAAACTTCCATGACAAAATGGCTCTATAATTTTGGTGGTTTGAATACCGAAGGCTCTGCCCAAATGAGGGATCTCCTTGGTGGAAAAGGATCAAATTTGGCTGAAATGGCAAATTTAGGTTTGCCCGTACCACCAGGATTTACAATTTCTACTGATCTTTGCGCGAGATATTATAAGAGTGATAAGTCGTTTCCGGACACACTAAAATATCAAATATCAACTGGTCTCAAACATATCGAATCGATCTCAGGAATGAAGTTTGGGAACCCAGAGAATCCATTATTAATATCTGTTCGTTCGGGTAGTCGTGCTTCTATGCCAGGCATGATGGATACAGTCCTAAACCTTGGCCTAAACGATAAAACAAGCGAGGGACTAGCGCTTAGTACGGGCGACTCTCGTTTCGCATACGATTGTTATCGTCGCTTTATTCAGATGTATGGAAACGTTGTATTGGGTGTCCAACATCACGAATTCGAAGATCTTCTTAACCGCGCAAAAGAAAACCAAGGGATATTACTCGATAACGATTTGGACACGAAGGGTTTGCAGGATCTTATAGCCAATTATAAAACTCTTATAAATGAACGAACTA
>CAYRUX010000187.1:0-16118 GCA_964427515.1 uncultured Rhizobiaceae bacterium | reverse complement strand
GCACCAGCGCGTGCTGTTCGGCCAATACGGTGAACATAATCTTCAGCTGTGTTAGGTAACTCATAGTTTATAACGTGCGAAATAGCATCAACGTCGATACCACGCGCAGCTATATCGGTTGCAACCAAAACATTTATTCGTCCATCCCTGAATGCATTAAGAACACGTTGTCGAGTATTTTGGGATTTATTACCATGTATAACATTGCTGCTAATACCAGCGCCGATCAAAGTTTTAGCAACATTATCAGCGCGATGTTTGGTACGCACGAATACAATTGCTCGTGTTGTCTTAGGGTTTTGCAATATTTTTAAGAGTAATGCGCTTTTGTCGGCAGAACGAGTAAAAATTACACTCTGCTCGATCTGCGTTATTGGTATAATTTTCGGGGTCACGTTCAACCGTTTCGGTTCATTAAGAATTTCCGTAGCAAGATTAGCAACTACTGCCGGCATAGTTGCTGAGAAACACATGGTTTGTCGAGTTTTCGGCACCTTAGCAACAATCTTTCTGATATCCCGAATGAAACCCATATCAAGCATACGATCTGCTTCATCGAGTACCAAAAACTCAATGTGATCAAGTTTAAGATGTTTCTGGTTCATGAGATCGAGAAGGCGTCCAGGTGTAGCTACTAGGACATCTATACCTTGGCGAAGAGCAGTTACTTGCTTCTTTTGAGGAACGCCACCAAATATAACGGCCTGTCGAAGGGCTAGATTACTACCGTAGCTTCGCAATGATTTATGAATTTGGATGGCGAGTTCACGTGTTGGAGCCAGGATAAGTGCTCGGACGTAGCGCGATTTTGGTCTTTTGTGATATGATGCTAACTGCTGTAAGATAGGAAGGCCGAAGGCAGCAGTTTTACCAGTTCCCGTCTGCGCAGTACCCATCAGATCCTTTCCATCTAAAATAATAGGGATTGCCTCTTCTTGAATAGGCGTTGCACAGATATATTTTTTGGCGTGAAGAATATGTAATAAGTCTTTATGCAGACCGAGTTCTGAAAATGTGGTTTTGGTCACAACGTACCTTTCTTAAGGGATTACGCCGTGTCCGACAAAATCCAGATTTACCCCATCTCATTACACCTAGTGCAATCAGTACGGGCTGATGAATAAAATTATTCTCGGGATTTTGCACTACCATATTTTTCGGCAGACATTCTCGTGATCGCGAGATACATCTAAACAAAGGATGTATTGCGAGCAATCAGAGAAATGTCAACTATATTAAAAGTTTGCCACTGGGAGGGCAGAGCCAATATTTCTGACATCAAGAGGAGAAAAGGAGATCTGTTGCTTAATCGATATAATTATCTTTGAACTAGGATAGTCGCAAAAAGCCAACCATGATTTCATAAACTTCACGGGTCATAAACAAATCACTAGATATTTGCATGAGTTATTTTTTCGTCTATCGTTGATTCAAGTTATCTAACAATGGTAACACTTACTAGTATAACTAAGTACCACCTCGTATTGTTAACTCAAATTTTAAATGGAGCATCATGTCTAAGGGACCAGAATTGCCAAGTATAGCACAACTATTGGAGATTGCGGGGGACTTTGGCATAGATATGACCTCTGATCGTGCAAGTGAATATCGAGACGCAATGGCTGGGAGTATTCGCGCGCTTCGTAGAATAGACGATATCGTTGAGGATCAACCTGAGGTCAGGTATCCCCGTACTCCTGGATATCGCCCGAAGTCTGAAGATAATCCTTATAACGCTTGGTATTGGATGACTGACATTCGTGGTGCTAAGAAAGGCCCGTTAGCTGGCGAACGGGTTGGTGTTAAAGACACCATTTCCGTTGCTGGTGTACCTATGATGAACGGTTCGCGAGTTTTCGAGGGATTTGTAGCTCAGACAGATGCAACCGTCATAACTAGATTATTAGATGCCGGTGCGATAATAGCCGGTAAAACAGCATCTTCCGATATGTCATTTTCGTCTGGCGGCCATACCAGCGCCTATGGGCCTGTTCGGAACCCAAATAAGCCGACATATTCCCCGGGGGGATCGTCCAAGGGCAGTGCTGTAGCACTCGCAGCTGGCGATGTGAATATGGCACTTGGGGGTGATCAGGGAGGTTCCATCCGAATACCATCAGCGTGGTGTGGAGTTGTCGGGCTCAAGCCTACCTATGGACTGGTGCCATATACCGGTTGTATGGCAATTGAAATGTCGCATGATGTTGTAGGGCCGATGGCAAACACTGTAGAAAATGTGGCGCGTATGCTTTCTGTATTGGCTGGTCCAGACTCTCTTGACCCGCGTCAACGTGATACAATTTCGGATGATTGTAATAGCGATTATATAACGGCTATTGATCAAGATTGTACGGGTCTCAAGATTGGTGTTGTTCAGGAAGGCTTCGGTCATACAGTAGATACTTGGCCCGACCTTCGTCTATTGGCGAGTGACACTAGAGTGGAGTCTAAGGTACGTACTACCCTTAACCTTTTGAAGAAAAAGGGAGTACAGTTACGTAAGGTTTCTGTCCCCATGCATTATGACGGCATGCGTATCTGGTTAGCTCTTCTTATAGAAGGTGCTGTTGAACTTATGTTTCATGGGTCAGGTATTGGTTCTAACTGGCAGGGATATTACGACACGCCGCAGCGGGAATATATAGCTCGCAGTTTTAAAACACGCCCTAACGATATTCCACCAACAGTAATAAATGTTTTTTTGATGGGCGAATACCTGAAACGATATTACCATGGGAGGTATTACTCTAAGGCACAGATCCAGCGAGGTAGTCTGCGATAAGCTTACGATGCAGCACTTGATCATAATGATGTTCTTGTCATGCCCACTATTCCGCAACTGGCTGGGCCAATCCCGAGGCATGACGCGCCATTTGAAGAATACATGTTTCGCTCACTTAACATGTTAAATAATTGTCCTCAATTCAGTACTACAGGCCACCCAGCTATTAGCGTACCTTGCGGAATGGTTGATGGACTACCCGTAGGTTTGCAGATTATAGGTCGCCATTTCGAGGATCGCGCTGTCTTGAGGGCTGCTGATGCGGTGGAAAAACTTGGTGACTGGCGTGTACGCTAGTTCATCTAACAGGGTGTAATTCTATGAGCTATCGACTAGGAATAGATATAGGAGGGACCTTTACAGATTTTTCCTTATTCGATGAGACGTTCGGAAAAATGGTTATTCACAAAACACTTACTTCACCTGATGATCCCTCACGCGCAGTATTATCTGGCTGCAAATATCTTTTAGAACGTGAGAGTATCAATATTAGCAGCCTTGAATCTATTTCTCATGGTACCACACTAGTTACCAATGCAATTATCGAGAGGAAAGGTGCATGTACTGGCATGCTTACAACGCAAGGGTTTAAAGATGTACTGGAGATGGGTCGTGAAACACGCTATGACTTGTTTGATCTCCGCTTACAATTACCAGAACCACTGGTCTCGAGACATCTCCGACGGGAAATTGCTGAACGGATAAAATATGACGGTTCGGTTGCGACTGACATTAATGAAGACGATGTTTACACGGCGGTTAATGAATTAGTTTCAGAAGGGATTGATGCGCTAGCAATTTGTTTCCTGCAATCTTATGCAAACCCCATTCACGAGGATGTAGCTAGACAATTGGTAAAACGTGAGTTTCCCAATCTGTATGTATCGACTTCGTCAGAAATATTTGCCAATATTCGCGAATTTGAGAGATGGACTACGGCTACCATGAATGCTTATGTCCAACCACTATTTGATCGGTATCTTGAGCGCCTAGAAAATGGTTTAAAAACACTGGGTTTTGGGGGGCGTCTTTTGGTAATGACCTCTTCAGGTGGTATGTTAACTCCAGGCACGGCGAGACAGTGTCCAGTCCGTGTGCTTGAATCTGGTCCGGCAGCTGGCGTACTTATGTCTGCCTTTCACGGAAGGGGGCTGGGTCTTTCCAGTGTATTATCCTTTGATATGGGTGGAACCACGGCTAAAGGGGCTTTAATCAATAAATATCAACCACTGAAGAAATATGATATAGAGGTTGCTCGGTTGCATGACTTTAAGCGGGGCAGTGGTTTACCAGCTAAGGTACCAGTAATTGATATGGTGGAAATCGGTTCTGGCGGAGGCAGTTTAGCTGAAGTTGATGAACGAGGCCTAATGCGTGTTGGCCCGCGAAGTGCAGGAGCAAAGCCAGGTCCAGCTTGTTATGGCAAGGGTGGTTCAGAAGCTACATTAACGGACGCTAATTTAGTACTTGGCTATTTTGATCCAGATTCATTCTTGGGTGGTGATATGCGCCTTGATAGGGAAGCTGCTATAACGGCAATTGATATCAATGTGGCTAAGCCGCTTGGATTGACAACTGATAGAGCAGCTTGGGGCATACATGAAACTATTAATGAAGATGTAGCACGAGCCTTTCGTATTCACGCTTCAGAGAGGGGTTTTGATTATCGTGAAGCGAGTATGGTTGCATTTGGCGGTTCCGGCCCAGCCCATGCTATGGGAGTAGCACGTAAATTAAAAATTCCTCGTGTTATATTTCCTATTGGTGCCGGTGTAATGTCAGCTTTTGGTTTGTTAGTGAGCCCCCTTGCATTCGAATTAGCCCGTTCTAAACTCACGCCCCTTGACTCCCTTGATAAAAAAAGTTTCGCCGATGGGTTCAAGGCAATGGAGCTAGAAGCAACCGAATTGTTATGCGCCTCCGGTGTCGACCCAAAGGAAATCCGCTTTCGTCGCCGGCTTGACATGCGGTATCAAGGTCAAGGCTATGAGATTGAAGTTATCTTACCAAACAATGGCGCATTAGAAGGGTTCTTTACAAAACTTTTGGATCTTTTTCAAAAAACCTATGCCTCTACTTTTTCATCTAATATCCTTGACGAACCACTAGAAATTGTCACGTGGAAGGTTGAGGCACTGGGGCCTGAAGCTAAACTGGCAGATGGATTTACGATAGTCGGAGGATTAGGTGCCAGCAAAAACCCTGCCTGTGCACGGAAGGGCATACGGAAGGCCTATTTTGATAATGAGTATCATGATTGCCCCGTTTATGATCGTTATCTTTTGGAACCAAATATGAAAATTACTGGGCCAGCGTTAATTGAAGAACGGGAATCAACAAGTGTAATTGGTCTTGGAGATATAGCTTTGGTGGATGCTAGACGAAATTTAATTGCGGAATTGGTTTCGGAATAATGTCAGTACCAGAAAAGCAGTTAGATGCGATAAGCCTAGGTGTAATGTGGGATCGTCTCATTTCAATCACTGATGAGATTGTTTCGACTTTGGTGCGCACGTCTTTCTCAACAATTGTTCGCGAGGCTTATGACTTAACTGCCGTTATAACTGATGCTCAAGGTCATTTGCTGGCACAAGGACGATGGAGTGCGCCTCCCTTCATTGGTACCGCACCCTTAACAATGGCTCACACAATGGCTAAATTTCCACCGCAAACGCTTAAGCCTGGGGACGTTCTTGCGACAAACGATCCTTGGGTCGGTACAGGACATATGTACGATATCACTGTAATGCGACCTGTATTCCGCGACGATAAATTAGTTGGATTTACCATGAGTATTACTCATTTGCCAGACATCGGTGGCACTGGGTTTGGTACTATGGCAACAGAAATTTATCACGAAGGCCTACGCTTGCCCCTTTGTAAATTGGTTCGTGAGGGGGAGGTAGACGAGTTTCTCATCGACCTTATCGCAACAAATGTTAGAGTGCCTGATCAGGTCATCGGTGACATAATGGCAAACATCTCTTGTAATCAGGTAGGTGGACGTCAGTTACTTGAGTTTATGGACGAGTATAACATTGATGATTTGCACGAAGTATCTAATGCAATACGTAGCCAGTCTGAAAATATGACTCGTGCGGCGATTTCTAAAATGCGTGACGGAACCTACAGGAACAGAATCCTTATAGAGGGTATAGATGACCCCATTACCCTTTCATGCCGGGTAGATATTACTGGTGATAGTATAGTGATCGATATGGATGGCACAGGAGCCGCAGTGGAGCGGGGGATAAACGTACCTTATTGTTATACCAATGCTATGTCGCTCTATTCGATGAAGTGTTTAACTGTGCCGTTGCTACCAAATAATGAAGGTTCAACTAAACCTATTCAAGTTATTGCACCTAAGGGATGTATATTAAACGCCCAGCCACCGTCTCCAACAGGTGGGCGACATATTATTGGCCATTTTGTCTCGCCCTTAATATTTGGTGCTTTAGTGAAGGCTGCACCGGAAGACGTTCAGGCAGATACTGGTATGCTCGATTTAATAAATTTTGTTGGCACTCATGAGAATGGACAGGCCGTATCAACAATCTATTTTGCCGCTGGCGGTTTTGGCGCGCTAGATAGTTATGACGGTCCGGCAACTTTACCAGGCCCCTCCAATATGGCTGTTGTTCCTACTGAAGTTTGGGAAAGTGCGACCAGTACTACGTTAGAGAAAAGAGCCCTTTTGCCAGATTCTGGTGGTCCCGGAAAGTCTCGTGGCGGGCTTGGTCAGGAGATCGTCATCCGTAATGATAGTGGGCATCCGATGACAATCTTTACTATGGCTAATCGTAGCGAGTTTCCTCCAGTAGGTTTAATGGGTGGCAAATCTGGCCCTCTGCGCGAACATCGCATTAACGACATAACAATCCATCCCAAGGGACAGCATGTATTAAATCCCGGTGACCGGGTGACGCTACTTCAGCCTGGCGGGGGTGGTTTTGGCCCAACCGGCGACCGTCCGCGCGAAAAGGTTATTGAGGATATGCGAAACGGTTATATCACCCCTGCGGGGGCTAAACGTGACTATGGGGTTGAAGAGTAAAATCGGAGCATTGTTTTCTATAATAAATAAAAAACCTGACGAGCTAATTTTATAAGTTATACGGCGTTAAAATAGTATATTCTAGATTTCTAAATGTCTTTGGTATTTTGTTATTTAGTTGCGTCTCCGGTCGTCGTAATAAACCCTGCTTCTCTAATTTTATCGACTACGTTTTTGGCGTGCTGATGATCTCTGGTTTCAATGGTTATTTCTAGACGTGCCGCGCTGGCAGCAAGGTCTAAAGTGAACCGGTTGTGTTCCACGGCTAAAACATTTGCCCCTGCAAGAGCACAAATGCCAGAGACTGATTGAAGCTGCCCAGGCTTATCTGGTATTGTTACACTTAAGGTAATTATTTGCCCCTCTCGGACCATGTTTCTCATAAGTACGGATGACAACATGCGGGAGTCGATATTTCCTCCACATAGAATTAAACCAACCGTAGTGTCTTTGAAGTATTGAGGGTGTTCTAATAATGCCGCTAAACCAGCAGCGCCTGCACCTTCTGCCACTGTCCTATCTAGTAAGTAAACATAGCGACTGCTTGTTCTATTGTTGATTCGGAGACAACAAAAACCTCGTCAATATTTCCATTAATCAAAGAGAGAGGGATATCTCCAATCTCAGTTACAGCAATTCCTTCTGCAAGAGTGGAACCAGAGCAGGGTAGGGTAGTACCATTTATGGCATTAGTTAATGATGGGTACTTTTCAACTTCCACCCCGACAATTCGTATTGAGGGATTAAGGCTTTCTGCCGCTACTATAGTCCCCCCAACTAAACCGCCGCCTCCGACCGGTACAACCAAAGTGTCAAGGTCAGGAATATCCGTCAACATTTCTAAGGCAACCGTACCTTGTCCAGCAATCACATGCATGTCGTTGAAAGGGTGAATAAAAGTTAATCCATGGGAGTTGGCAAGGGCTTTTGCATAGTCCTCTGATTCTTTCAGGTTTGATCCTTTGATAAGGGTTTCGGCCCCTAGACTTTTTGTACGCCGAATTTTTGTAAAAGGGGTACTGTCAGGCATGATAATAGTAGCTGGAATTCCTAAACGTCGTGAATTATATGCTACTCCTTGAGCATGGTTTCCTGCAGACATAGAAACAACGCCCAATTGCATTTGCTTCTCAGACAGCGTTGCTAGCTTGGCGAGAGCTCCGCGGACTTTAAAGGAGCTGGTAAATTGTTTATTTTCGTATTTTACATAAACCTTAGCGCCGGTGCGCTCTGTTAAAGGGTGTGATAGCGAACACGGTGTGCGGACAATCTTGTCGCGACAATGTTTAGCTGCAGTTTCAATATCGGAGATAGTAACTGGCATTATTAGTAATTTGGGAAGCCTTCAGAATGTCAAATGCATAACGGTATAATCTGACTTTAATTTGTGCGCATTTATATTCCGCCACTTCGTTAAGTCAAATTAATAATCTAAACACCCCAAACGGTTTCTAGAAAAGCAAGCCAGTTTTCTCCGAGAATGCGGCGTATACGGGTTTCAGTCCACTTACGGCCTTCCATGGCTGCGGTGAGACTTGGATACTGTCCAATTGTGTCAAAACCTGAGACGGTAATACGGTTGGTACTTGGCATGCCAAGATCAACCAGCAGTCGACCATCCCCCTTGTCACGGCAAATCCATTCCATAAATGTATCAGGCTGATCCTGGATAAAGTCGGTGCCTATACCGACCTTTTCTTCACCCATGACATTAATCATATGTTCGATTGCCTCAAGAAAGTCTTCGATAGTTGCGGCTTGATTTGCTCGAAGAAACGGTGCAATCGTAGCCACCCCTGCGAAGCCGTCGTGATCGGCAATGAAACGGAGTTCTTCATCAGATTTATTCCGTGGAATATCTTTCAGGGCACTCGGACAGCAATGTGTATAAGCGACAGGTCTCTTAGAGTAGCAAATGGCATCGTAGCTGGTTTTTGATCCAACATGTGAAAGGTCGACTAGGATACCGAGACGGTTCATCTCATCTATTACGTCGCGACCAAAATCTGAAAGACCACTATCTTTACTTTCGTAACAACCGGAGCCGACGAAGTTCTGTGTATTGTAGGTAAGTTGCATTACTCGCACACCAAGGTCTCGGAAGATAGATAAGTAGTCAATTCGATCTTCTATTCCACTGGTGTTTTGCCACCCAAGTATAATACCGACTTTGTTCTCCGTTTTTGCGCGACTGATATCTTTAGATTGGTGCACCTGCAGAAGTATATCATCGTGGTCTCTAAACCAGCCTTTCCATTGTGCAAGATTCTGCATGGAACTTTCAAACCCTTCCCAGACTGAGCAAGTGCAATTTGCCGCAGTTATACCGCCCTTTTTCATGTCTTCAAAAACACTACGGCTCCAATTCGAGACTATTAACCCGTCTATGATGATTGCTGAGGTATGTAATTCCTTACTTGTCATCAAACACTCCCTAGATGGGCTCTGCGCTTAAAGCCCGTTTAACTATTTAGTTGCTTTTTTGTTTTAGCATCCGTTAGTTTTGCCAGATAAAATATTAAAGTTAATTTAGCATAAACTGGTTCGAAATAAATAATATATAAAATCTAATTGTAGTTTCACATGAATAACCCAATAAAATTTTATTTTGTATGTTTATCTCCTTGGTCTTATCTTGCTATGGAGGCTCTACAGGATATAGCGGACCGGCACCAGCGAGAAATCATCTTTAAACCTATTGATGTTGGCAGAACTTGGGCCGAAACCGGTGCAGGCAAGCCTTTGAGGGATAGAGCTAATGTCTTGCAGACCTACCGGTTGATTGAATTAGAAAGATGGGCAAGCTGGCGTGGTGTTTCTTTAAACCCGAAGCCAAAGCATCATCCGGTACCTTTTAATTTATCCTCTGGTATGATAATTGCAGCTATACAGACGGGGGTATGCGCTTTTGAAATCACTCGTGCGCTAATGAAGGGGTGCTGGGTACACGAGAAAGATATTAGCAATCCTGACGATGTCTTAGCTATCGTAGACAGTATTGGTATTAACGGGAAGGAATTGCTCGACATGGTCGAATCTGAGGAGGTTGTCTCTGTCCTCTCGGCCAATACGGACGAAGCGCTCCTAGACGGTGCTTGGAGCGTGCCGTCATTCGTAGTTGATTCCGAACTTTTTTTTGGTCAAGATAGGCTTGAAATGATGGATTGGCGGCTCTCAGGGTCTTAAAAAGCCAGGTTTGTTCGGAATGCAATTTTCAGGCTTCTTATGTCTAGTATTAGATTTTTCATGAGTGATAAATACTTGATCAATGATCTAAACTAGTTATTTTAATTTGCATGACAATTAATAAATTAAAAGCTGGTTTTAGATATTTTCAGGAAACTTCTTTTAAGAAGCAATCAGAGCTATATCGTTCTTTGGTAAAGAATGGTCAAAACCCACATTCGATAGTAATAGCTTGTTCGGATAGTCGATTAAGTCCGGCGATAATGTTTAATACTGCGCCTGGTGAGATATTTGTCGTTCGTAATATTGCAAATATAGTACCGCCATACGCTGCCGATGCAGGTTTTCATGGAACCAATGCTGCTATAGAGTTTGCCGTCTGTGAATTATCAGTGAGTAATATTATTGTGTTGGGACATTCTCACTGTGGGGGTGTTCATCGCATTTGCGAAGAGTCTAGGCAGCGTACCAGTAGAGAGTTTATAGATACTTGGTTATCGTCCGCTAATTATGTTGTAAAGTCTGATCTGCAAGGCGGGGAGCTATATAAGTATGTTGAACGTGAAATGATTATAAATTCTACGAATAACGTATTATCTTTTCCTTGGGTTAAAACGCGTGTTGAGTCAGGAGACATCGAACTATACTCTTGGTGGTTCGATATAACTTCCGGGGAATTGTTCAGCTACAAAATAGATACTGGTTGGAGCACCATTTAAAAATAAAATGACTTCAACATGCGTTTATTTTTTGATTGAGATTTCTATCTAAACCTTCAGTACTTTTATAAATATTAAAAATAACCAATTTGAGATGCATATGGTTGTTCGGCGCGCACGTAATTCCCAAAAACCCTTTTCGTTGAGTAACCATGCCTAATTATAAAATTCCTGTTTTTGTAGTAGTGCTGTTGGGTGCCTTGGTGTTGAGTTTTACAGGTTTAATAATGCGTCAAATTGAGACAGCTGATGCATGGCAAGTATTATTTTTTAGAAGCTTAGGTTGCGTCGTAACCCTATCACTTTTTCTATTATTTAAACGGGATCCTAATGCCACAACTTTTTATAAGATAATAAATTTAAGAAGCTTTGTAGCCGCTTTTTTCATTGGCCTTAGTTTTGGAATGAATATCTACGCGCTAACAATTATAAGTGTAGCGCAAGCGTATTTTATACTTAGCACCTTCCCGCTTCTAACTGCACTTTTGGCATGGGTATTTTTGAAAGAAAGAGTAAATCTAATAACCTGGGTCACAATTACAGTTGTGTTAATTGGTGTTGTGATAATGGTTTTGGAAGACGTTTCTGCGCCGGGTAATATTTATGGTCTTTTTATCGCCCTGTTGTCACCATTCTTTTTTGCTATAGCACTAGTATTGGTACGGTCAAGGAAGCAGATTAATACAATGCCTATCACTTGGTTGGCTGGTTTCGTTAGTCTTGCACTAGCTGTCTGCTTAATGGACTCTCTTGACAATATTGATATCAAAGATGCGTTATGGGGGTGTTTAATGGGGGTTACTCTAGGTGTTGGGGTAGCCTGTTATTTAGCCAGTGCGAAACACATCCCAGCTGCTCACGTTGCTCTATTGTCACTTTTAGAAACGGCACTCGCTCCTCTTTGGGCGTGGATCGGAGTGGGGGAAAAGCCAACACTCATGATTTTGATAGGTGGATTGCTAATATTTTTTGCTGTTGGAATTCGGGCAGCAATTGAAATTTACTCACAGAAACACAATTAGCAAATAAGATTTTGAGAGACACTTTCTAGAAAAATAAACCCGGGAACTATTTACTGGAGTCACATTACTATTTGTATAACCACAAGTTACGCGAAAATTTTTGGCCGGGTGGCTATCCATGGCTGGGCTTCTTCTAGCTGGGCTGCGAGCGCGATTAACAACCCATCTTCTGCATATTTTCCTACAAGTTGTATTCCAATAGGAATATTTTCATCGTTTAACATCGCGGGCACGCTTAGGGCAGGCTGTCCAGTGCCGTTAAATATGTGGGTGAAGGGTGTAAAACTTCGCATTCTATCCCATACCTCATTCCCCTCATTATCAGCAAACATATAGCCCAGCGGTGGTGGTGGAGTTCCAAGGCCAGGTGTGACGAGAATATCATAGGTTTCAAAAAACTTTCCAACTTCACGACAGGTAACGTTTATGGCGTTCATTGCGTTTGCCATATCAATGGCCGAGTGACTGCGTCCCTTTTCAAGTACCCAAAGATTCACTTGTTCTAGTGTGTCATTATCTAATTTTCGATTGCAGACTTTTGCTATGTGTTCCATGAAAGCTGCACAATGAGCAGCCATAATTATAACAAACGCTTCCGCAAAAGTTTGGTGGTCATAGCTTGGTGCTGTTTCCTCTACCTCATGACCAAGTTGACTAAGAACTTTAGCAGTATTAGAAACTGCTACTTGGCAGTCGTCATGTACTGGATCGCCAGACGGAGCAACCTTTGTAACGGCTATTCTCAATTTTCCAGGGTCGCGACCAACCTCTTTTATAAAAGGCCTCTCTGGAGGTGGCGCGAAGTATGGGTCTCCTGGAAATGGCCCCGATGAGCAATCAAGCATAGCAGCAGTATCACGAACAGTTCGTGAGACAATATGCTCAGAGACAAAACCGTTCCAGATTTCGCCGAGATCAGGACCAGCGGGGTTTCGTCCCCTTGTCGGCTTTAGGCCAACTAAATGACAGCAAGTGGCGGGAATTCTTGTGGAGCCACCACCATCATTAGCATGAGCCATTGGAACAATTCCGGCCGCTACTGCAGCTGCTGATCCACCACTGGATCCGCCCGGGGTTAATTCGAGATTCCAAGGGTTGTGTGTTGGTCCATTTAAAACTGGTTCGGTAGATGCATTCATTCCGAGTTCTGGCGTGTTGGTTTTACCAATAATTATCACCCCAGAGGATTTAAATTGGCGAACAAGGTCGCTGTCGTAAGAACGGCTATATCCTAGACTTAACCGGGAGGCTCCATTGGTTGGGATACCAGCCAACGACGTCATTAGATCTTTGAGAAGGAAAGGCACACCACTAAACGGCCCATCTTTTGGTCCTAATTTTAGTGTTTCATTTGCGTGTTCTTTCCGGAGCGTAATGACAGCGTTTAGTTTGGGGTTGAGGCGTTCTATTGCTGCATATGCTGATTCTACTAGTTCAGACGGGCTAACCTCCTTACGGCGAACAAGTTGACCAAGGCCAAGTCCATCATAGTCTGCGTATTCTTTTATGATCGTCATTGATTTCTCTTTTCATACTGCCAAGGCGTTTTCATAAAGTCGTAGAGGAATTCTACCCAGATCCTTGCAAACCGGAAAGTTTATTACGCTAATTATCTCCTCATATTTCTTAAACGTCTAGGCATCCATCTCTTGGGAAATATATAATGTATAACTACTAATTAAGTTGAATTATGATTCGAAAAAAATGGTAAATACCTTATCCGTTAAAACATCCCTACAGACTTCTGGGAATCATGACGCTATATTTTTTATTTTATGACAACATTTTAGTATGGAGGGTGTTTGGTGGTTTTTTTTCAAGGAGATACTTTTTCTTAAAATGAGAATTGGAAGATTAATTTTTTGCACTATTTTTATTCTTAGTTTAATTCCCAGCTTAAGTGAAAAAGTTAGTGGATCCGCTTATATAACCGTTGCGTCTACTACCTCCACAGCAAATTCTGGGTTATTTGATTATTTACTTCCTCTTTTTACAAGAGCAAAAGACATTGACGTACGTATCATTGCCGTTGGAACTGGACAAGCTCTTCGCATTGCGCGTAACGGAGATGCTGACATTTTGTTTACACATCATAAGCCTTCAGAGGAGAAGTTTGTTTCAGAAGGGTTTGGTGTAAGGCGTTATGATGTTATGTACAACGATTTTGTAATAGTTGGGCCTGATAATGATCCTGCTAAAATCAGGGGATGTCGTTCTGCATCAAAAGCATTGGGAAAGATTAAAGAAGCTAAGGCGATATTTGTATCCCGTGGAGATGACAGCGGAACACATAAACGTGAGAAATTTTTATGGAAAGGGGAAGGGGTTAGGATAAGTGAACTAGAAGGTGCATGGTATCGAAGTACTGGTTCAGGAATGGGGGCAACGTTGAATACGGCTGGTAGTATGGAAGGCTACGCAATCGCTGATCGAGGAACTTGGATCAGTTTCAATAATAAACAAGATCTCAAAATTCTATGTGAACGGGATCCAGAATTATTTAACCCATACGGGGTTATTCTTGTAAATCCTGAGAAACATCCGCATGTGAAGGCCGGTCTAGGGAAAATATTTATCAACTGGCTATTATCAAAGGAAGGACAGTCTGCAATAGGGAGATTTAACATAGGTGGACAAACCCTATTTACACCTATTGGTTCTAATTGACTGCAGAATGTTGTTTTTGCGAGAGTTGAGGGTGAAGTTTTAAGATAATTCTCGTCCCAACCATCATACCCTAATAATCCATAGATTGCTCACAGCCCAATCGTCGATTAATGTGAAAGAGTAAAAATGTCATCACAATTATCGTGAAACAAATGATAGACAATGCAATGGAAGAGGATAAGACACTTACTTTCTCGTAGGAGATTTTTAATATGCAAATATGTACCCCAGTAAAAGGCTAGTTTAAAAAGAAAACCAAACCATGTAATTTCACTATTATACAAGGCTAATATTGCCCACTTAATAAAATAATATTTAGATATGCGTTAAATGTGCATTATTATGGTAGGTCATTTTTTGAAAATTAAAAGTATCGCATTGGGGAAAAGATTTTGGCTGAGTCTTATGATGAGTATGTGATGGGAGCAACTTATGAAAGGTAGCTTTAAAACGATTACATTACCTTGGTACGAAACTAAGATACTTAATTGCACATTTTGTGGAAAAATGATCGCAGGAAAATACTGGTTTGACAGTCGCTTTCCGGCTCATAAATTTTGTGAGCGAGAGTGCGCTAACGTTAAAGCTAAGCTTCCTACTAGGTTAAAGAGCGCTAGGCGCTAGGAGAGGTATGCATGGCGCTTATTGGCATTGATACTGGTGGTACATTTACTGATTTTGTTAACCTTGATCCTTCAACAGGCTCTATATCTATTGTTAAAGTCCCAAGTACTCCCAACCGGCCATCTGAGGCTCCAATCTCGGCTCTAACACAATCTAATGTAGATTTTAGTAGCGTGGAACGTGTGGTGATTGGAACAACAATTGCTACAAATGCTCGCCTGCAAAAGCAGGGTTCAACTGTTATCTACGTTGGCACGATGGGACATCAAGATGTCCCTATTATTGGGCGTATTGATCGGAAAGAGGCCTATAACCCCTCTTGGCGCAAGCCGGACTCAGGTGTTTTAAGGCGCCATTGCTTCGGAATTGACGAGAGAATTGATCATAAGGGAGTTGTGCTAAACAAACTCACGCACAAGGAACTACGAAGGTTTGGTAGTTGGATAAAGCAGCTAATTGCAGGGAGTAGCGAAGCCGAATGGTCAATCGCTGTGAATTTACTCTTTTCATATACCAACCCGGCCCATGAAATAATGATAGGAAAATATTTAAAAGACGCCTTTCCCGATTTGCCTGTCTCCTTGTCTCATATTGTTGCGCCGATCTGGCGGGAATATGACCGTGCAACCACTGTGATTACTGATGCCTTTACTAAGAGGGTGATAGGGGATTTCAGTAATCAAATAGATCATGAAGTAAAGAGAGTTGGAATTAAGGCACCTCTATCACTTATGAAATCTAATGGCGGTCATGCGGCGACGAAAAGAGTATCTGAGGCACCGGTTCAAATGTTACTCTCTGGGCTAGCGGGTGGCGTGATTGCTGGTAGAAAATTTGCTCGCAACCACGCTGCTGGAAATGCGATTACGCTTGATATGGGGGGGACGAGCGCAGATGTTGGACTAATTGAGAATGGTGATTACAAGTCAACAGGAGAATATGAAATAGAGTGGGGAGTGCCAGTAAGCGCATTATTTATTGATTATACAACTATTGGTGCTGGCGGTGGCTCTATTGCATACGTTGATGGTGGCGGGTTACTTAAGGTAGGGCCACAAAGC
>CAYRUX010000186.1:0-2495 GCA_964427515.1 uncultured Rhizobiaceae bacterium | reverse complement strand
GGTTTCTGGTGAAGTAGTTATACAATCAATGTGGTCTCCAGCGGTTACGGCCGTTCGCGAACAAGGTGTCGATTGTGTCTACCAGGATCTCAAAGAAGGCTACCGCTCATGGAGTTTAGGGCATATGATTCCTAAGCATATAGAGGGCAAGCAACTTGGAGCAGTGTATGATTATGTTACATGGTATCATTCTGGCCCTGCTGGTGCATTTTTCGCTCGTCAGGGTTATTACGTGGTTACATGGCAGAACACCAAGAAATACCTGCCAAAGGCAGAGTGGGATTTTTGGTTTGAAGGTAAACCAGCAACTGTAGATATATACAGCCCGTTTGGTAAGAAGATGGAATCAGTTGGAGCAGTTCGTGATGGTGGCTCATATAAGAATAGAATGGGTCGTATTGCTGTTTGGAATTCAGTAATGGAAGAAAACGAATATCTTACTGAGCGATGGAATGAGTTTATGGCTTCCTAAGGAAGTAGTCATATTTATGCGGGGCGCTTCGGCGCCCCGCTTCTCTTTTTAAAGTTGTAGAATACAGGAATATACGTATGGCGGGGTTTGCAGCGATACTTAATCGCTATTCCACAGCATTGCAAATATCACCATTGGTGATAACACTCACACTATTTTTGGTGGGTCCCGTAGTTGTAATTATCATTCTCAGCTTGTGGAAATTTGACGGATTTATGACGCTTGATGGCGTTTGGACATTCAAAAATTATATAAAGATATTTACGCGCTCACTCACAGTAATTAATTATCTTGAAACTCTAAAATTATTGGCAATTACGTTATTTGTTACATTCATTTTAGGTTTTACACTGGCATATTTTCTGGTTTTTGATATCGTAAAACTTAGGACTAAAATGCTCTTATTTTTGCTGTGTGTAGTTCCATTTTGGACTTCAGCAGTTATAAGAACGGTTGCTTGGATACCTTTTTTAGGCAGTGAGGGAATTATTAATCAGGCAATTATGGGAATAGGACTTTCTGATCAACCCTTAAAGTTTTTACTATTTTCAGAATTTGCAGTTTTGCTGTCTTATATACAGATATTTACTTTGTTTATGATGGCTCCACTTTTTAATGTAATGGCTCGTATTAACAAAGATTTGATTGAGGCTGCTAGGGATAATGGGGCATCCTCTCTTCAAATATTATGGAATATTATCCTGCCACTATGTAAACCTGGAATTGCAATTGGGGCAATTTTTGTAATTGCATTAGTGGCAAGCGATTTTACAGCTATACGTATATTAGGTGGCGCAAAGGTAGGCACGGTTGCGGCCTCAATGGCTAATCAAATGTACAATGTTCAGTACCCTCCAGCTGCAGCTACAGGCATGATACTTCTTTTGGCTGTATTGCTTCTAGTTGGGGGCATAATGCGTATGGTAGACGTGAGAAGGCAGCTCTGAGATGCGAGAAAATATTAAAAGAGCTCCTGGTTATTGGCCGCGTGCGGTGCTATTTTATTTTTACCTATTGTTTTTGTATGGTCCAATTGTAATCATTCTAATTCTCTCATTTCAGGATGAAAATGCCTCTTTATCTTTTCCGATGCAGGGATTTTCAATTTATTACTTTAAAGAAGTTATTGATCCGCAATACATTGGGGATTTCCGGTGGCCTTTTGGAAGGTCGGTTATTCTTGGGCTTATTTCCATGGTATTGACCATGGGTATCGCGTTTCTTGCGGGCCTTGCATTTCGCAAAAATTTTAGGGGAAATATACTTGTATTTTATATTGTGGTTGCCAGCCTAATTTGCCCATCGATTCTTATTAGTCTAGGAATTGGTATTGGTTTTGCAAATCTAGGTTTGACAAGTCAATGGTGGTCGGGCGGACTAGGGGCGCACCTAAGCTGGACATTGCCGTTTGGTGTGCTGATTATGCTTGCAGTATTTAGTCGTTTAGATCCTAGGCTGGAAGAGGCTGCAGTTGATCAGGGGGCGACAAAATGGCAGACACTTCGGAATGTTACGATTCCGATTACATTACCTGGATTAGTTGGCGTAGCCTTATTTGGTTTCACGTTGTCGTATGATGAATACCCTCGTATTTCTAATGTAGCAGGTGAGTTTAATACCTTACCGGTGGAGCTAGTGAATGCTCTCGCTCTAGCTGCAACGCCGGCTATCTACGCAATTGGCACTATGACAACACTGTTTTCATTAGCGGTTATATTTTCGACATTTATTATAGTGTATTTCATGGCTAAGCGGAGACAGGGGTTTGGATTAAAAAAGACCTAACTTTGAAACGTAGAGCTTTTATTAATTTATTTGAATAAATACTTTGAAATTTACTATCGGAATTACTAACTAAAAAAAATAGAGACCTAAACTTCCGTTTGTGTATAAAGTGATAAGGAGATTGAGTATGGCTTACCGTTTGGGAGTGGACGTCGGAGGAACATTCACCGACCTCCTCCTAATCGATGAGGTGAATGGGGAAACTTATAGAGCAAAAGTTCCTTCAACGCCTGAAGAT
>CAYRUX010000185.1:0-11202 GCA_964427515.1 uncultured Rhizobiaceae bacterium | reverse complement strand
AATTGTTGCACATGGAAAACTACATGGCCATGCTGTGGTTGTGGCCGCTTTTGATTTTTCGTTTCTTGGTGGTTCTATGGGTGTTGCTGTGGGACAAGCATTGATTGCAGCGGCTCGGCTTGCTATTTTACAGGATTCTTCATTTATTGTTATTCCGGCGTCAGGTGGCGCGCGCATGCAGGAAGGAACTTTATCTTTAATCCAAATGGTTCGTAGTACAATTGCGGTCGAAGAAATTAGGGAAGCTCGTTTGCCCTATCTTGTCGTTTTAACAAATCCAACAACTGGAGGTGTTACAGCTTCCTTTGCTATGTTAGGAGATATAGCGATTGCTGAGCCAGGGGCTGTAATTGGTTTTGCTGGTTCGAGGGTTATAGAAGATACTATCAGAGAAAAATTGCCAGAAAACTTTCAAGCATCTGAAAATCTATTAAAACATGGAATGATAGATATGGTTGTAAGTAGAAAGGAATTAAGAGACAGTTTGGGCAAGTTAATTTCTTTACTTAGAAATACCGGTACTACGGCCGAAGTTGTTGAGCTACCGCGTACTTCCACCTGAATTAATATTATCTACACTTACCAGGAAAATGCTGACATATAAGGAGAAAGAGTCGAGTAGTCAGATCCTTGAACGATTAGTTGCGCTTCATCCTAAACTAATTGATTTATCCCTTAATCGTATGTGGCGGTTGCTTAAAAAATTAGGTAATCCAGAGGCAAGGCTTCCCAGAGTTATTCACATTGCAGGAACCAATGGAAAGGGCAGTACGCTTGCAATTTTAGAAGCTATATTCAAGGCGGATGGAATGCGAGTTGATTCTTATATATCACCGCATTTAGCTAAATTTAATGAACGAATACGCCTTAATGGTTCAGTCATCGGCGATAATCATCTAACTGATCTTTTATTAAGATGTGAAGAGGTAAATGACAGTAAACCTATTACTTTTTTTGAAATCACGACAGCTGCAGCATTTCTTGCTTTTGAACAGAGTAATTCAGATGTATTGCTGCTTGAAGTAGGTTTGGGTGGTCGACTTGATGCAACCAACGTGGTTAGTCAACCTGCTTTATCGGTAATTACACCAATCTCAATTGATCATACGCAATATTTAGGTGCTCAGCTCGAAGATATTGCAAAAGAAAAGGCAGGTATTTTAAAAACTGGAGTTAATGCTGTTATAGGGCCTCAGGTTGAAGAGGTCAGTCAGTTAATTAAAAGCTGTGCATTTAGACTTAATTCACCACTGGTACGATATGGCTATGAATGGAGCGTTTGCAAAAAACAGGATAAAATATATTTTAGAGGGAATTCTGGAGCGCATCAATTTTCTCTTCCAAAATTGGCTGGTGCTCATCAGATAAATAATGCTGGTATTGCTATTGCATGTGCCGAAACGTTTTGGAAATCGAATATTTCTTTGTCCGCAATTGATGAGGGTCTTCGAAAAGTTGAATGGCCAGGTCGTTTGCAGAGAGTAGACCTTCCTCTAATACCCGAAGATTGGGAAATTTGGGCAGATGGTGGTCACAATGTTGGAGCTGCAAGTGCGCTGGCTAATGCGCGTGTTTGGGATGATATGCCTTTTCACTTAGTTGTGGGTATGATTAATAGCAAAGATCCAAAGAACTTTTTGCGACCTTTCATGGGTATTGCGAGTAGCGTAACAGGGGTTGCCATACCCAATGATCCAGCTAGTCTGTCTTCAGAGGAGATTTGCAGAGCGGCTGAATTTCTTAATTTAGAACATTTTGAGGCTGAAAACATTAACTGTGCTATATCTAATATAGTTAAGAGAACAAATTCTGCATCTCGTATACTGATTTGTGGTTCTTTATATCTAGTCGGCCACTTGTTATCAGAGAATAATTTAATATGAATAATGATTTTTCAGGTTATAAGTTGAAATATTTAGAAAAAAACACATTTTTAATTTCTAAATAAAATACTTTTTGTGAAAGTATTTATAGTTCAATTAAAAGCAGGTTGTCGTAAATCGTTTTATTAAGTTGAAGATAATTGCCCTCTATATTTTCAAATACCATTCGGCTATCGCCTGACCGATTTCATAGGGAGAGTCTTCTTGGATAAAGTGCCGGCCTTTTACTGTGACCTGCGTTGTATTTGGCCAAGAGAGGCAGTGTTCCCGCAGATCACCCGTTAGTATTGCGCCAGGTTCGGCATTTATGAATAGTTTAGGCATTTTACTTTGGGTCATAAAAGCGTCATTTTGTTCTATAATTTTAACTGTATCACTGGGAGTACCATCAATTGGCAATTCGCGAGGCCAGGTTAATGTTGGGCGTCGACTTTCCCCAGCTTTCAAAAATGGTTTGCGATATTCTTCCATTTCGGTATCGGTAAGGTCTCGTATAATTGATGCAGGTAATACTCTTTCAACAAAAACGTTCTTCTCCAAGATAATTTTTTCTCCTGCTGGAGAACGAAAAGCCTTAAATAAATCTCTAGATTCTGCAGGCCATAAATTCCAGCTCATTGGCGTTACAATTGTCTCCATAAATGAGACACCTTTTGCGGCTTCGGGATGATTTTGAAGCCAATTAAAGGCAAGTGGCCCGCCCCAATCGTGGGCTATTATCACAACATTTTGATTGATGTTTAGCTTTTCCAAAAATTCGTTCAAGTATTGAATATGATTAACCAATTTGTAACTATCAATTTCCTTTTCTGGAAGCTTGTCTGAATATCCCATGCCAATTAAATCTGGAGCAATACACCACCCAATCTCTTCCAAAAAAGGTATTATATTGCGCCATAAATAAGATGATGTCGGGTTGCCATGCAAAAAAATAATCGGATCACCAGTACCTGCCTCCAAATATGCCATCTGAGACCCACGAACTTCAGTAAAGAGTCGATTTAATGGCATAATTTTTCTTTCTTATTAATTCTATTTGAGCTGCGTTATAGACTTACATAAATTGGTGCTAGACAGAGATTTAAGTGCACTATGAAGTGAAACGAGGAGCAGCTTCTCTTACTTCATTAGTTACGTGAGGCTCAAATTGAGTGAAGTTATCATGAAAGCGATTTACAAGACTATTGGCCTGGTTATCGTATGATTGTTTGTTTTTCCAAGTACTTCTGGGATCTAGGACTTCAGTGGGAACACCTTCACACTCGGAGGGTATGTTTAGCCCGAAAGAAGGTTCTTTACGTGAATCAACACGATTTAATGATCCGTTTAATGCTGCTCGTAAAAGTGCTCTAGTATGAAGAATTTGCATTCTTTTACCTATTCCATAAGGTCCACCTGTCCAACCCGTGTTGACTAACCAACAATTTGCGCCAGTCCGTTCTATCTTCTGACGCAGCATTTCCGCATAAACGGAAGGATGTCTTGGCATAAAAGGGGCACCAAAACAGGTAGAAAAAGTCGCCTGTGGCTCATTTCCGAGTCCTTTTTCAGTCCCAGCTACTTTTGCAGTATATCCTGACAAAAAGTGATACATCGCTTCTGAAGGGCTCAGACGGGCGATGGGAGGTAATACACCAAATGCGTCTGCGGTAAGCATAATAATATTCTTGGGATGCCCAGTTATGCCCGACGCACTTGCGTTTGGTATAAATGATAAAGGATATGCTCCGCGGGTATTTTCTGTAACACTTGCATCATTGAGGTCTAAATCTCTCGTGTGAGCATCCATAGCAACATTTTCAAGGACGGTACCAAACATTTTGGTTGTTCCAAAAATTTCAGGCTCCGAATCAGCCGATAAACGTATTACTTTAGCGTAGCACCCGCCTTCAAAATTAAATAATCCGTCATTGGACCATCCGTGTTCATCATCTCCAATTAAGGTACGTTCTGGATCAGCAGATAAAGTTGTTTTCCCTGTTCCGGAAAGGCCAAAAAATATCGCTGAATCATTATTTTTCCCAACGTTTACCGAGCAGTGCATCGGTAAAATGCCCCGTTCTGGTAATAAAAAGTTGAGAATTGTAAATACCGACTTTTTACATTCTCCTGCGTATGATGTTCCACCAATTATTACTAGTCTTTTAGAAAAATTAACCAAAATGCACGTTTCGGAGTTTATGGAATCTCTTGATGGATCAGCAGAAAATGTAGGAACTTGAAGGATAGTAAATTTGGGATCATGTTTTTTTAAATCTGATGTATTTGGAGTAATAAATAAATTACGGGCAAATAAACTGTGCCAGGCATACTCAGAAATTACACGAATGGGTAAGCGATAGTTGGGGTCTGCACCAGCATAACAATCTTGCACAAATATTTCTTTTCCCTGTAGGTGCTGCAAGGCACGTTTTTCAATGTCATTGAAGGTTTTTACCTCCATAGGTCTATTAACGTTTCCCCACCAGATATCATTTTCAGTTAGTTTATCGCGAGTAAAGAATTTATCATTTGGTGATCTTCCGGTATGAATACCAGTCATGGCTACTAGTGGCCCACCCTTGGATATACGTGCTTCATTGCGACGCACAGCCTCTTCATAGAGTGAGGGTGTATTGAGATTCCAAAAAATAGTTTGAACCTGATCAATACCTAACAGATCAAGCCCGTGGGGACTGACGAAAGGGCCTCGATTTTGCATGAATGTTGCTTACTTTTCTTAGGGTGGTTTGAAATAAAAATTTATTGTTTTGCTGGATTTTGACGGGTTCAGCAAGTTGTTATTTAACACCTATCATCTATGCGTTTCAAGCACTCAAAGCATAAATTTATAAAATTTTCACTAGCTATAACAATTATGAGGAAAATATATTCATCAATTAGGTATTAAATCTCTTAAACTGAATGTAATTGTATTACTAAGCTTCGAGCTTAGTTCGAAAATTTCTGTAGAAAAATGCGTTTAAAGAGCCCAATATTAGCCAAAAAACAGCACTAGTGATCAAAGAGACTAGAACAAAATGATCTTGCAAATCTTTTGGAACGTCACTTGCGTGATGCTCAGGTTGTGGTGCGCCAATTATGTGTGGGATTAGGAGTAATACTATACCTAAAATACGTCCCCATATTGCTTTAGTGAATACCGCAAGGCCTAGCCCTGTTCCCGTTAAAATAACTGTTAAAAACCACCATCCCTGTCGGTTTTTTAGCGGAGCTGCCTCCATACCTGGTAATTCTGGTGGCAATCCAATAGCTGGAGCAAAATTAAAAATTACAAACCCAGCTAAACCCCAAAGTAATCCGTTATACCAGAGAACTTTGTAGTCTCTTTTCGATACAAATAAAAAACAGACCAAAAGCAGAAGGCTAAAGCCTATAGCAACTAAAATATTTGCTAGCAAGGTATACGCTGTGCGACCAATGTCTGATGTTGATGATTCTAGGTTTGTGTGGAGATGGTCTGAGCCTTCAGAGTGAACGTGCTCTGCAACTAAGCTAGCTTGGTTCTCGTAGACCTCTGCTTCCACAATAGTGGGAATAACTTCTATATGTTGGACGCCAGTGATTATAGCGCCTGAAATTAATCCAACAAAAAGTGCTTGGAGAATAATTCTCCGAAAAACTATCACCTGTAAATCCAAAAACTAGTGACAGGGAAAGGATAGAGAATGCCTCGAGTCGTGAGCCATATCATGTAGCGCAGAGGGTGCCGCAAACCCTGCTCCATAAAGAATCGATATACCTAATATTGCTGCAAAAATAGCTGGCAAAAGAGTCTTAGATCTAATTGCAGTATTTTCTAGCAAAAATTTCTTAAACGTGAGGTTAACAGTTTTTGCCTTGCTCATATTTTACTCTTCTTCGTTTAACTCATCACATACCAGTTGGAGTTAAATAAATATTTTCCACTGTATTGGCAACCAGTAATCAGATATCTTATCACTTTATTCAGCATTTTTCTATCTCTAGTGTCTATCAATTTCAAGTGGTATGCAAATTAATTGCATGATTAATCTTTTTTAGGACATTACAATAACTAATTTTTTCCTAATCAGTTTTTGGCCTCATTTGAGAGATACAGCCCGTCTCGCAATTCCAATGATCATAGCGCGGGCTGGTTTGCTTGTTATGGTGGCTGTAGATACGGCGATGATAGGTCACTATAGTACCGAACATTTAGCCTTCTATGCTGCCGCGAATGCTATCCAGATAGTCATGGTATTAATTGGGGTTGGTCTTCTGCAGGGTACCATGATTTTTGTGGCTCAGGCACATGGTGCAAAAGCATACAGGGAGTGTGGTAGATATTGGCAAGTTGGCCTAATTAATGGGTTTTTATTAGGTTTATTGATGCTGGGAGTATGTTTTTTTGGAGAAACAATTCTCGGTTCAATAGGGCAATCTGACCAACTTTCGACGGGCGCAGCTGACGTGTTGCGGATGATTTCTTGGGGGCTACCCGCTATGGCAATGTGGGTTGTTACCGCTTTTTTTCTAGAGGGTTTAAGTCGGCCACTTCCCGGAATGATTGTAACGATTTTAGCAGTTGTGTTGAATGCAGTTTTGAATTTTGTTTTTATTTACGGGAACTTGGGAGCTGCTGAAATGGGAGCAGAAGGTTCAGCGTTGGCGACCTCTATTACCCGATGGCTAATGTTTTTGGCACTTCTAGTTTTTGTTCTGTTGATGTCGGATCGTTCGTCGCTTGGAATTGGAACACAAATACCAAATTGGTGGGAGACCGCATACAAGTTGTTTCGTCTTGGAATACCTATGGGTGCCTCGCGTGGTTTGGAAACGGCTGCTTTTAGTGCATTAACGATGATGGCGGGTGTCCTAGGGAATATTCCTTTAGCAGGGTACCAAATTGCTTTCAATTTAGTAGCATTAGTTTTTATGTGTGCTATTGGTGTAGCGAGTGCTGCAACTATACGTGTTGGGAACGCTGTAGGAGAGTCCAATTCTAACAACATTATTCAATCAGGTTGGTCAGCTTTTATCTTAATATCGTTCATTATGTTATTTTTTGCGGCAATATTTCTATTACTAGGAATGCCTCTCGCTCAGGTATACACGGACGATCTATCAGTAATATTAGTTGCAGGCTCTTTGATTTTTATTGCTGGTTTTGTGCTGCTTTTTGATGGTGGTCAAGCAGTATTAATGGGAGCGTTACGAGGCGTAGGAGATATTTGGTTGCCCCCATTGTTGCAGTTTTTTTCATGGTGGGGAGTGGCAGTTCCTGTTGCGTATGCACTTGCATTTTATCTAGACATGGGGGTTTCTGGACTAATGTGGGGCATTTTAGCAGGATCAATAGTATCATGCGGAAGCCTTGGATTGAGGTTTTCGACTGTTTCCCGTCGAACAATCCAACGAGTTTAAAATTTTAATACAACTAAAGTTATCATTCTAAAGGTAGTGAAAAATTTCATTTCACAGTACATTTAAATTTACGAAGGAAAATTATGAAAAACTTTGTAAATGAATTAGTGATGTATATGTGTGTCGCTACCAAAAGTTCAAAAAGATATACTAACTTTATTATCCCCTATTTAAGAAGGGGGTTTGTTTATTGTTCCCTAATTTTAGCATATTCATGTACAGAAATTAATTCACAAAAGATTACCGGCTCACGTATAGACAGAATATCGGCATTAGCTGAGAAGGGCAGCCCTGCTGCGCAAACTGCTTTAGGGCAGCTGTATGAGCAGGGTGTCGATTTTGCACTGGATCCTGAAAAAGCTATGTATTGGTATAGACGTTCTGCAACCAAGGGAGACGCTTTAGCTGAATTTCATATAGGATCATTATATGAGCGTGGCGCGGGCGTGGCGCGCGACTATGTTGAGGCTGCAAAATGGTATAAAAGGGCTTCGGATAGGGGTAATGAGTCTGCTCAAGCTGCCTTGGCTTTCTTGTATGATAGAGGATTAGGTGTGGAAAGAGATTTTCTTGAAGCGAGGGCTTTATATAAGTTAGCATCTAGAAGCTGGGCGAGAGTAGAGACATTTCCGTTAGAATATACTTATACTACGGGTAGAAATGGAGTGACTTCAGCTAGTCCAACTAGCGCAGTTGCGGACTATAAATTGCAAGCAACGAAAATTGTCTCAGGGAGCAAAAAACGACCTGCTATAGAAATAAATATGGCAGCTCTAGATAAGAATGTTGGAGCTGCTATATTGAATACAAATACTGGTAACTATTTTTTAGACTTATCAATATATAAAAATGAGGCTGCAGCTCTATTAGCTTGGAATGAGATAAATTCGATTGATTCAGATTTATTTCAGAAGTTATTAGTAAAAATACAACCTATTGCCAGTGAACGTGAGAAATTTAGTCAGAAGGTGAAATTAATAGTTGGCCCGATAGAGAGTGGTATACAAACTCTAAAGTTATGCGATATTCTTAGATCTCGGGGATATCAATGTCGGGCGACAGAGAAATAAATATAAGGAAATAAGATAAGTTTTTTGGATGTTGATAATTTTTAGCGGATGTTTAATGTTTGTTGATCCTGTGATTTGAGCGGCATTTTTCATTTTGAAGTGAATATGATCAATACAATTGGTGTTATTGGGGGCGGTGCCTGGGGAACAGCCTTATCCACGGTAATTGCTCGGGCTGGATATTCAGTTTTTCTGTGGGCACGTGAGGTTGCGGTTAGAGATTCTATAACATACGAGCATGAAAACGTTCAATTTCTGCCCGGCATTTCTTTGTCTGCCAATATTAATGCCACCGATGATCCGAAAATGTTTACTGAAGTGGACCTAATTTTTGTGGCTACTCCAGCCCAACATTTACGCTCCATACTTTCTAAATTTGTTAGATACTTAAAATCTGATTCGACGATCGTTATATGTACAAAGGGTATAGAAATCGAGACCGGAGCATTAATGAGCGAGGTGCTCTATGAACAAGACCTGAGAAAGATTGCTGTTCTATCTGGCCCAACATTTGCTTCTGAAGTTGCAAAGGGGCTACCTAGTGCAGTGACATTAGCTTGCCCAGATAGGGAACTAGGAAAAAACATTGCTGATGTTGTCGGGGGGGCGAATTTTCGGGCATATCTTTCTGAAGACATAATAGGTGTTCAAATTGGTGGTGCTCTGAAAAATGTTATGGCTATTGCGGCAGGAGTAGCTATTGGCCGCGGTCTAGGTGAGAATGCCCGTTCGGCAATTGTAACAAGAGGTTTTGCAGAAATGGTAAGGCTTGCATTAGCAAAGGGAGCACAATTTGAAACATTAGCAGGATTATCTGGTTTGGGTGATTTGATGCTTACTTGTTCGAGCGAACAGTCGCGTAATTTTTCGCTTGGTGTTGCTCTTGGTGAAGGCAAGGAACTTAGTAAATATGTTAATGATCAAAATAGTGTAGCAGAAGGGGTAACTAGCACAGCTGCAATATGTATTTTAGCAAAAAAATGGGAAATAGAATTGCCTATTACTGAAGCTTTAGAACGGGTGTTATATAGAGGAGCTGATATTGGTAAAACTATAGAAGAGTTGCTCCAACGCCCGTTACGAGCAGAATTTTAATTTATGTATTTGATACGCATTTGTCTAAGTAGGGGGTAAATCAGTGAAATACTGGCTTTTTAAGAGTGAACCAGGGGCTTGGTCATGGGCAGATCAAGTTAGAGACAAAGTGGCTGAATGGGATGGGGTTAGAAATCATCAGGCTAACAACAATATGAAGGCGATGAAAATAGGGGATAGGGGATTTTTCTATCATTCTGTTAATGAAAAACAGATAGTCGGTATTGTAGAGATTGTTAAAGAACACTACCCAGATCATACGGATCCTAAAGGAATATTTGGAATGGTAGATGTAAGAGCGATTATGCCTGTAAAAACTCCTGTAACCCTGGCAGATATCAAGAGTCATCCACAACTTTCAGATATATTTTTGATACGGCAATCTCGACTTTCCGTAGGGCCCATAAAGTTAAAAGAGTGGAAAATTATTTGTAAAATGGCGGGTATAAAGTCATGAGGAAATTACATATAAGGCTATTTTTTTGTGGGGTGCTACATGGGTAGTGCAGGACGAAAATTTTTATGTAAGTTGACGGATATTGATGATGGTGGGAGTAAGGGTTTTGATATTGGCGTCGGTAGTACTCAAATTGAATTATTTGTAGCTCGTAAAGGCAATTGTGTTTATGCATATGAAAATAGTTGTCCGCATACCGGAGGGCCACTTGACTGGACGCCAGATCAATTTATACATAAAGAAAGTGGCCATATACTATGTGCTACGCATGGAGCGATTTTTCGTCTTCAAACGGGACAATGTCTGGCTGGCCCGTGCACCGGTGAATGGTTGCGTGCATTACCTGTATCATTAGATGGGATTGACATCATTTTAGAGCCATTTGTACATGAATAGTGCCTTAACTTACTCGATTTTAAATTTAGTGAAATTATCTCAATTCATTTGAGTTAAAGCTAATACTATTAATTTCTGGGAGCGTTATATGACTACAAACGAGAAACAAATATTTCCTATATCATCAAAGATAGCGGCTAGCGCTCATTGCGATGAGGCAAAATATAAGCAGATGTACGCTCATTCTATAAACGATGCAGAAGGGTTTTGGGCAGATCAAGCTCAGACATTAGATTGGATAAAAAAATGGAGCAGTGTTAAAGATTCTCAATTTGGCAAAGATGCTACGATTCGTTGGTTTGAGGGAGGGGAGCTGAATGTAAGTTATAATTGTATAGACCGACACCTTGAAAAGCGCGGAAATCAGACGGCTATTATTTGGGAAGGAGACGATCCCAATGAGACCAAGAAAATTTCGTATAGTGAACTATACGATAATGTATGTCGTATGGCCAACGTGCTTAAAGCCCAAGGTGTTAGTAAAGGTGACCGGGTAACAATATATATGCCGATGATTCCCGAAGCTGCCTACGCTATGTTGGCTTGTACTCGTGTAGGTGCAATTCATTCGGTGGTATTTGGTGGGTTTTCTCCGGATTCCTTGGCGGATCGCATCCATGACTGTGGGAGTAACTGTGTAATTACTGCTGATGAAGGTATCCGGGGTGGTAAGTCTATACCATTAAAAACAAATACTGACAAAGCTCTTGAAAAGAGTCCCAGCGTAGAAAGTGTTATTGTGGTCAAACGCACTGGTGGCCAAGTTAATTGGGTTGAAGGAAGGGATGTTTGGTACCACGAAGAAGCTGCGAAGGTTACGACTGAGTGTGAGCCTGAGATAATGGATTCAGAAGATCCGCTTTTTATACTTTATACCTCTGGATCAACGGGAAAACCTAAAGGAGTTTTGCACTCT
>CAYRUX010000184.1:0-4644 GCA_964427515.1 uncultured Rhizobiaceae bacterium | reverse complement strand
GGCATTCCAATCATCAATTGCGATGAGGGCTGCTTCTGTGGATGGGCCACTGTATGCCTTCATCCAGCCAGAAGAAGAGGCGGCAAAACCAAATTTTACCACATCATCATCTGCTTCGGCGGGCGATGACACGGCAAAACTAATTGCAAGCGCTCCAGCCGCCACCATAGATAATAATTTTTTCATATTGTAATCTCCCAAGTTCATTGTACTAAACCGTTTTAAAATCTCCGGTTTCATGCGATGTCTATTCTCGACTAATATTCTGTATTTGCAAGACGATAGTGACAAATTCCACAAATTTCGTAATTTTCCAGTTGATTCATTCCGTTATTTCACATTAGTTACCTCTGAGCAAAAATCATATCGAAGCACTTTCTGCTATCGGTGTAAGAACATTAATGCAGATTAATGTATTCAGGGGGAGTATAGTTTGACTAGTGTCGCAAACGGTAGTGAACAGACTTTGGAAGTACGTCAGGTATCGGTACGTTTCGAGGGTTTGACCGCGGTTGACAGCGTAGATGAAACACTGCACCAAGGTGAGATATTGGGTTTAATAGGGCCTAATGGTGCGGGAAAAACTACATTAGTGAATGCGATGACGGGTTTTCAATTACCTTCCTCGGGAGAGGTACTATTAAATGGACAGGTGATTTCTAACCTGACACTTCTTAGAAGGTTAATTGGACATGAACACTGGATTAGGCGACATGGCATTGGCCGTACATTTCAAGCAGGTAGATTGTTTCGTGAACTTCCGGTCGTTGAGAATGTTGAAGTAGCCGCCGTTAGTATGGGTTTGGGACGCAAAAAAGCCCGTGCCCACGCCATGGAGCTTTTAGACTGGCTTGGGCTTGCTGATCAAGCTGAGGTGCCGGCAGGAATATTGCCGTATACGGATGAAAGACGAGTAGGTATCGCTAGAGCGCTCGTGCTAAGTCCAGAATTTGTATTATTAGATGAACCTGCGGCCGGTATGTCCGACTTGGAATGTGATGACGTTATGCAGGTTGTGCGTGAAATTCCTGATCGCTACGGCTGTGGCGTATTGCTGATAGAACACAATATGCGTGTAATTATGGGTGTTTGTGCCCGTATCCATGTTTTAGACAGCGGAAAAACCTTGGCCCGGGGGACACCATCAGAAATACAGAATGATCCAGCCGTTATTAATGCATACCTAGGACATGGTTAGTAATATGCTTCTACATGTAGAAAATATTACCGTCCATTACAGTCGACTTCCAGCCTTAAGAGATGTATCTGTGACGGTAGAAGAGGGGGAGATTGTTTGTATAGTTGGTCCAAATGGAGCTGGAAAATCCACAACATTATTATCTATATCCGGTGTGCTCAATCCTACCTCTGGAAACATTACATTCGATGGCCAGAAGATAAACGGCATGAATGCAGAGGCAGTGGCGAGAGCCGGAATTTCTCAAGTTCCGGAGGGTCGGCATGTGTTTACAACTCTCAATGTCGAGGAAAACCTTCGTATCGGGACAAGCATACGAAATGATCGCAGTGACATAGAGAAAGATTTCAAACGCGTGCTTGAGATATTTCCTGTTTTGGCAGAGCGCCGAAAGCAGTCAGCAGGAAAGCTTTCTGGTGGGGAGCAGCAAATGCTTGTTATTGGTCGCGCTCTTCTAACTAACCCACGAATTATGACTATTGATGAGCCTTCATTGGGTTTAGCTCCAAATCTGGTGGATCGGGTATATGAAACGCTGTTAGATTTGAGGAAAGATAGAGGTCTAACTTTACTTATCGTTGAGCAAAGCTCGGAACGTGCTTTAAAGGCAGCAGACAGGCTCTACGTCTTGCGTAGTGGGCAGATGCAGCTAGAAGGGGCAGCAGAAGACTTGCAAGATGGTGCGAAGGTCCGTCAGGCGTATTTCGGCTTTGACGAAGATGTTGGAAAAGATGGAGCGGCGAATTTCTGATGGAATATATTATCCAAACCATAATAAGCGCTCTAAGTTTTGGCAGTTTCTATGCTCTTGGTGCTCTCGGTATAGGGCTTTTATTTAGTGTTTTGCGCCTAATAAATTTTGCGCATGGTGATTTTATAACCATTGGTGGTTACGCCCTGATTGTGCCCAGTGCTGCAGTTGTAGCGACCCTTTCGATAGGGGGTTTCCATCCGGCGCTAATTATTATCTGTATAGTGGCAGTGGTTGTTGTGCTGGCACTTATTTCATATTTCATTGTTTTTCAACATTCTCAAACCTCATCCCCTGCGACTATGATGATCGTTTCATTTGCGTTAGGGTATGTGCTGCAGAACGTTATTATAATGGTATATGGCGGTCGGCCAAAGACTGTTGATTTGTTCGGCGCACTTACAAAGCAGGTGCAGATCTCTGACGGGGTTAGTGTTCAGATATTGCAGCTTGTTATTATTGCGGTAACCTGGATCCTTCTCATTGCGCTTATCCTATTTTTGAAAAGGACACGGGTTGGGGTTCAAATGCGTGCCGCGGCAGAAGATTTTCGTATGGCTCGAATGTTGGGTGTAAGGGGTAAGTACGTTATTGCCTTGGCGTTCATTCTGAGCGGCGGTTTGGCGGGAATTATGACCCTTCTATTTGTCACTCAGACCGGTGTGCTGACTTTCAGAATGGGTGTGCCAATTATGCTATACTTTTTTATCGCTACAGTTATTGGTGGAATGGGTAGTCTGGTCGGAGCGGTAATAGGGGGATATGCAGTCGGAATAGTGAGTGTGGTGCTTTATGCAATTTTGCCTGGGGAATTTAAGGTTTTTAAAGATTCGCTAGTATTTATTCTCGTGATAATTGTCCTTCTTGTACGACCACAGGGGTTGGTATTGACTAAAGCGGCAAAGGAACGTGTCTGATGATTGAAGCCAATACACCTCTTCTCAGGTTGATCCGGTATTTTTGGCCACTGGTAATTCTTTGCCTAGGCTTGCTTGTCATTGTGGCTGCAGTGGATGCGAGTGGAGATATAATCTTAGCTCAGACCCTCGTTGAGGGACTGGTACGGATAGTTATTGTGGCAGCTCTTTATATGTTTATTGGCAATTCCGGAATTATTTCATTCGGTCATATTGGGTTTGTCATGATCGGCGCATATGCCACAGCATGGCAGACCTGTTGTCCTTACACACGCGACATGTTTATGCCGGGACTTCCAACCTATCTATTAAATAATAGCCATCATTATATTCTCGCGATTTTATTAGGTGGATTATTGGCAGCAGCAGTCGCTCTTGTTGCAGGCATTGCAATTATGAGAATGTCAGGAATTGCCGCTTCGATTGGAACTTTTGCTTTCATGATGGTACTTTACTCGTTCTATCTACGTTGGAGTACTTGGACATCTGGAGCCAGTTCTGTAATAGGACTTCCAACCACAACAACACCGTGGGTAGGTTACGTTTATGCTGTTATAGCGCTTGCGGCTGCTTTCCTTTACTCACGCTCCAAATGGGGTCTTGCCCTCCGTTCTTCCCGCGATGATGAGGTTGCTGCCAAGTCGGCAGGAGTAAATGTATTTGGCCAAAGGCTGCTAGCTTTCGTGATTAGCGCTTTCTTCTGCGGTATGGCAGGCGGACTCTTTGGCCATTTTCTTGGTATGCTGACGGTAGACAGTTTTTATCTAGGTATGACATTTATTACTCTTTCAATGCTTGTAGTTGGTGGCATGCAAAGGCTTGCCGGTGCAGTCGTAGGAGTTACCATACTTAGTGTAGTTATAGACGTGCTTCGTCGCCTAGAAGTAGGTGTTGGAGGGTTTGCCTTACCAACTAGTTCTGCTGAAGTGGGCGTAGGTTTGATACTTCTGTTAATTCTTATTTTTAAACGTACGGGTATTACCGGTAACGCAGAAATATATTGGCCATTCAAGCCAGATGTAACCGCTTCCGCTGCGATGAAACGTCAATCTTAAAGTTGGGATGGGGACGCCACTGCGTCCCGTAGACCCCCCTTTTTTAAGTATACTATGTTTGGTTTGCCCAACCTTCTAGATGTGGTGTAAAAAATTTTAGATCAAGCCGTAAGTGTTTAAAAAGCCATTTTCCGTCTCTTCTGACATAATCATCATCATATTCTGCAGCAAGCCATCGGGCTTCTTTGTTTCCATCAATATTAGTGGTGCACGGCATAATTAACCACCATTTGCCGTTTGCAGAATCCCCATCAATTGTAATAATAGGATTCACCACTAGGTGCCCAGCAAAGGTAATATCGCCTGATATGCCGGTAAAAAACTCCTTTATAGCGCTACTTCCCACATGCCGACCAAAGTCGGCTCCATCCCAAATCCCATCTTCGACAAAAAGATTCGCAATGCCTTCTGGGTTATACCCATCGTCGCAGTAAGCGCAATAAATTGCCTTTAGTTGTTTAATGTCTTCAATCGCAGTTAATCTGGCCACCTGTTGTTCAAGAGTAGGTTCGCCCATTTTATCCTCGCTATTAAGTGTTGCAAAAAATATGTTTTAAAGATTGTGATAGTGTAGCCTTTGGGTCAAAGAAAATCTTTCAGGAAATAATTTTTCGTGTGTTTTCCTAAATATGGCTTACCTATTATTGATCCATGAGTTTTATATGTCCCGCCTTATTTAGTCTCTAAAAGGAGAAAGTTGATGAACAGTCTAGATATATTTCA
>CAYRUX010000183.1:0-13802 GCA_964427515.1 uncultured Rhizobiaceae bacterium | reverse complement strand
AACATGGTGTACAAATTTTTGAGAACACACCACTAAAATATATTAAAGGCCAAAATAGGATTTCTGCCGTGCCACCAAACGGAGAGGTCAGTGCTCAAAAAATCGTACTGGCAATGAATGCGTGGAGCATTGCGTTTAGCCAAATTAGAAAATCAATTATTGTAGTTTCAAGTGACCTTGTAATTACTGAACCTTTGAAAGATCAACTTAAGGCAATGGGTTGGCAGAATGGCATGACTATATCTGATAGCCGTATGTTGGTTCACTACTACCGTCTAACACATGACGGCAGAATTGCTTTCGGTAAAGGCGGAATGAACGGTAGCCTGCCGTTTGGGGGTAGCGTTGGAACAAAACTAGATGGCCCCTCCCCACTGGCAAAGGACGTCGCTGCATGGCTCAAATGGACATATCCAAATCTTAGCAATGTGAGAATAGCGGACAGCTGGATGGGGCCAATAGATCGTTCTAAGTCTGGGTTGCCATATTTTGGATCACTGCCCGACAAACCGAACGTATTTTATGGTGTAGGGTATTCGGGGAACGGCGTGGGGCCCTCCTATTTAGGAGGAAAAATTTTAGCTTCTCTAGCACTAGAACATAAAAACGAGTGGTCTGAATGTGGTCTGGTTAGACCCCTCGGTAGAGACTTTCCCCCTGAACCAATTCGTTATTTTGGTGGTAAAATTGTCCGTAATGCTGTTGCAAAATCTGACACCGCAACCGATGAGAATCGCATTCCAAGTAGGCTAACGCGGTATCTAGCAAGTTTTGCACCAGCTGGACTTTCACCGTTTAAAGGTGAAAAATCGTAAATATTTTTAATTTGGCAATTGTAATGCAAGTCACCGTTAGATAAATATTCTAAAATATTAAAAAATATATGAATTGAGGCAAAACATGAGCTTTTCTGATAACGGCTACTATATTGAGCGCTACATTAAATGTGATAACTGTGGTGTTCTTCTTTATGATGACGGAATAAAAGGTGAAGTATTAGGTGAGCCAAAGCTTTTCTGCTCAGATTGGTGTCAACAATGGGCAAATGCGCGAGCAGCTGGTGTTGACGAACCTCGCATTCCATTACCAAAAGAAAATGGCTAAGTAGAAGATTAGTTAATATTTTAAAGAGGTGTTCCTTGGGCAAAGATGTAAGCATAGATGTTGGTGGAACATTTACAGATTTTGTTTCCTACGATAGACAAACTAAAAAACTCTCAGTCTGGAAAACTTTGTCAACTCCGGACGATCCAGGTCAGGGCATCGTTGACGGCTTAAAGAATGCCGGCTCTGCCGAAGAAATAGAACATTTGAGATTTGGCACAACCATTGCAACTAATGCAGTATTGGAACGTAAAGGAGCAAGAGTCGCATATATTGCAACCAGTGGATTTAGAGATGTTCCCTTTATACAACGGGGCAAACGGCAGAGTCATTATGATATAACTTGGATTAAGGCCAAGCCCCTCATGAAACGACGCCATTCTTTTGAGGTCACAGGTCGTATCACCTCTAGAGGAAAGGAATATATTCCTCTCGACGTTGCAGGTGTGCGTGATTTAGCCACCCAAATTGCTTCTGATGATAAAATAGACTCCATCGCAGTTTGCCTCCTATTTTCATATGTTACGCCTGTACACGAAAGGAAAGTACAAGAAATTTTTCAGGAACTCTGCCCAAACAAGCCAATTTCAATTTCTTATGACGTTTTACCTAAATGGAAAGAACATGAACGTTCTTCAACTACCATCGCTGATGCATATATCAAACCACTTGTGGGTGGTCATTTACAGAGCTTGAAGGAACGTTTTTCAAAGCAGGGAGTCAATAAGCGTATCGCCGTGATTAAGTCCAACGGCGGAGAAATGACTATAGATGCAGCATCCGAAACACCTATCCAACTAACACTCTCCGGACCAACTGGCGGAGTTGTCGGGGCGAAACAGATTGCGAACCTTGCCGGGGTTGATCACCTTGTCACGCTTGATATGGGTGGAACTTCAACGGACGTTTCCACCGTGGTAAATGGGCGAGAGAGTTTCACAACTAGTTTTGAAATTGAGTTTGGTGTCCCAATTCAGATTCCAATGATAGATTTTCGCACGATGGGTGCCGGCGGGGGTTCATTGGCTTGGATTGATAAAGGAGGCATGCTCCGTGTGGGGCCTGAAAGTGCAGGAGCATCCCCAGGGCCCGCGTGCTATGGGCAAGGTGGAAACGCAGCAACTGTAACAGATGCCAATTTAGTTCTAGGTCGTATTAATCCTAAAAACTTTTTAGGTGGTGAAATGGCCCTTGATCCATCATCTGCCACAAATGCTATCAATAATATCGCTAAAAAAATTTCCAAAACAGCGGAAGAAACTGCGTTGGGAATAATCCAGATTGCTAATAATAACATGATTGGAGCTTTGCGATCAGTCCTTACGGAAAGAGGCTTAGACCCAAGAGATTTCACACTGCTCGCTTTTGGGGGGGCTGGGCCAGTACATATATCTGATCTTATGCCTCTCGCTAATATAGCCTCAGGAATCGTTCCTAATTATCCTGGTCAATTTTCAGCATTCGGGTTTACCACCACTGATGCAAGAATTGATGTGGAACGTACCGCTCCAATGACATCTAAGGCATTTCGACATGATCATGCCAACAAAGTAATGGAGGACTTAGTCGAAGAGTCAACTGATGCTCTAACAAAGCAGGGATATACAAGTCACATTGAAATATTCCGTTTCCTCGAGATGCGCTATTTTGGCCAAAATCACGAGTTAGAAGTTCCCATTGATTTCCAAATATTTGATGATTCAACAATTTCTTCTATTTGGCTTAATTTTCACCAAGCGCATAAAAACCGTTATAACTTCGACATTCCAGGGGAGACTATTGAGTTAATAAGCATAAAAGTTACGGCTATTTCTGCGTCGGAAAGATTAGAGCTACCAGAAATTGAGAAAGCTGTAGGTTCCCCAGAACCTATTGCCACCAGATCGGTAATATTTGATGACGGAAAACATATAAGTAAGGTTTTCGATAGGGGGGCAATGCTAAGTGGCCATACTATAATCGGGCCAGCAGTAATTGAAGAACCAGCTTCAGTTACCATTGTTCGGCCAGACCAACCGATACGTGTAGACAATTATGGAAATCTGCTGCTTGGAGAGATTGCAAACAGGTAGTAAAAACGTAGTTAAAGGAGATTAAGCTAATGGATATGGTCACTATGAACATTATTGACTCTGCCATGGTAGCGATCTGTCGCGAAATGGGTGTCAACGTACAAAAGACAGCTAATTCGACAATTTTCAGCGAAGCAGAAGATTTTACCTGCGCATTGGCAAATCCAGAAGGTCAAATGATTTCTGTAGCTGAATTTTGCCCAGCCCAAATTGGGGGAGTACCTTTATTAGTAAGTTCAATGGTTCAGGAAATTACCGAGATTGACCCCGGTGATGTTATTGTACACAACGATCCCTATAGAGGCGGGCTTCATACCCCGGAACATACTATGTTCAAACCTATTTTTGTTGATGGTGAACTGATGGGTTTTGCTGTTTCGATCGGTCATTTTGTTGAAGTAGGTGGCATGGTTCCGGGAGGGTTTCCGGGTGAAGCAACCGAAATATTTCATGAAGGTCTCCGGGTTCCTCCCGTTAAACTGGTGAGACAAGGTATAGATGTTCCTGAGGTCTGGAAACTACTATTAGCCAACGTTCGTACGCCTCGAGGTAATTATGGTGATCTCCGAGCCCTAATTAGTGCTGTGGATATGGGTGAAAAGCGTATGGTTGAATTGATTAACAAGTATGGAAAAGATACTTTCCGTCGCACTGTTAAGGATTTAATGAACTATTCTGAATCTCGCATGAGAGCAGAAATTGCTTCCTTTCCGGACGGACGATATACCTTTGAAGATTGTTTGGAAGATGATGGCATAGAAAACAAAGAATACTGGATAAGAGTTGCAGTAAACGTTCAAGGTGACGAAGTAGTTATAGATTACACGGGCTCTTCTCCCCAGGCTAAGGGGCCTATAAATGCTACGCTCGGAGTTGCTTGGTCTGCCTCATACAATGCTATGCTGCACCTCACCGACCAAACCATACCAAAGAACTCGGGTTGCTTTAGACCTATCCGGGTAATATCTCCGGCAGGAACCGTAATGAATGTTAACTACCCAGGCTCCGAAGTAGGTGGAAATACTGAAACACACCCTTTAATTGTTGCATGTATTTTTGGTGCCATGTCGGAATGCGCACCTCATAGAGTTATGGCATCCGAGGGAACCACCCATGGCTGTTTTGTATTTGGGGGTCATGACGAAGAAAATGACGAACCCTTCGGAGCATTTGATTTTACGTATGTCGGATATGGTGGCAGACAATTTGCTGATGGGAACGATGCGACAGACTCAATAAACGGTAACTGCGCTAATACGCCTACTGAAGTTTTTGAAACGAGGTTTCCATGGATTGTTGAAGAATATGCTCTCAGACCAGACTCAGGCGGTGCCGGTGAGTATAGAGGTGGATTAAGCATTTCTAAGACTATGCTATGTACTGGAGACGTTATGATCAGCCAAATGACAAATAAGCATTTGAGAACTTCCTGGGGTCTCAAGAAAGGAAAAAGTGCGGCTCCCGGAGCAACTCTTTTTCAGCCTAAGGGAGGAAATGATTGGAAAACTATAAAAGAAGCATTTGGCAAGGTTTCCTCTAGCAAATACTCAAACGTACCTATCAAACCTCACGAGCGTGTCTCTGTTAAAGCACCTGGCGGAGGAGGCTTTGGAAACCCATCACACCGAGATCCAAAAGCAGTAGTAGAGGATGTTTTAGAGGGATATATTAGCAGAAAAAAAGCAACTGAGGATTATGGATTCGAAGAAAATTGGATAGCTAAACATGCTCCGGAAGAATTATCTTCCAGTGAGTGAAATAGACCAAGGGCGAACTCAGCAGAGACTATATTTTAATAATGATTAGAAATTTAACGGTTATCACTCAGGTTTTATCTGAAACTTAACGCAGGATTTGGCGAGCAGCTATACTTTTTACTTAATATGGCTCTGCGCAGGTATGATTTATCTAAAAGCGAGTCTTAATGCAAAGAGAGTTTGACTGGTGTTGTTAATTTTATACCTAAGCAATTCTTCCACCACAACTTAACGGAAAGAAAATGAGTACGGAAACAGCGCTTGAAGAAAAACATGCACTTGTAACGGGTGGTGGACACGGAATTGGTGGCGCGATCGCTAAAATTTTATCATCAAATGGTGCAAAACTAACACTCGTAGGAAGAAACCTGTCTAAATTGAACAAGTTACGAGATGAACTACTAAATAAACCTAACATTAAACAAGTTGAAATTTACCAACTTGATGTCACAGACGAAACCGCTGTAATAGACGTATTTGCCGATGCGGCAACAAACCTAGGGACAATCGATATTCTTATAAATAATTCTGGCATAGCTGAAACTGCCACCTACCAAAAGACCTCGTCAGATATGTTGCGACGCATACTTGAAGTTAACGTAATAGGCACACATATCTGCACGCAACAAGTCTTGAAATCTATGAAAGAAAATAATTGGGGCCGAATAATAAATATTTCAAGCCTAGCGGGTCTTACCGGTCAACCATACATTTCAGCCTATTGTGCTTCCAAACATGCCGTATTGGGATTAACACGTGCCCTAGCACTTGAATTAGTGAAAACTGGTATAACAGTAAATGCTGTCTGCCCCGCATATGTGGATACTGGAATGGTCGATCGGGGAGTAGAGAATATTGTAAAAGTAACAGGCATGTCCCAAGAGGATGCCACAAATGAACTTGCAAAAACTAATCCTCAAAATCGTATTATCGGAACAGAAGAAGTTGCAGCCACAGTAGGGTGGCTATGTTTACCCGGATCGGAGTCGATTACAGGACAATCTATTGCAATGGCGGGCGGAGCCTGGATGTGATCCAAAGGTAAGCCAAAGAAACTATTAACCACGCTGGTGTGGAGTAATTTAATGAGTGGAACACTAATCAAAATTGACACCAACGACAAGAATCTAATCGACGTTTACGTGTCTATCCCAGAAAATTCACATGGCCCTGGTTTATTACTTCTGCCTGATTTAGATTTTAATAACGATTATTTTTATAAAATTGCAGACCTTTTTTCTGAAGAAGGATATGTTGTAGTTGCACCTGCATTATTCCAACATAACACCCAAACTAAAACTACACACACTAGTGAATTTATAGCAATCCAAAACAAAAAAGCACAAAGTGCTTTTGATACTGATCAAGGCATCAAGAATATTGGCGCTATTCTTTCATACTTGCGCCACATGGCTGAATTTTCCGGTATGACAGCAGCCATAGGTTTTGGATCTGGTGGCACAATGAGCTACCTCACTGCGGCACACTATGACATTGATGTTTGCGTTTCTTTTAATGCACCAGATATTGCATCACTTTTAGATAAGGCTGACGATATCTCTTGCCCCATCCAAATGCACTTTGCGGAATTCGATAAAGAGCTCACAGACGATCTTGTTACCAAGATCAAAGACCATTTTAAAAACCGAGATAATGCTGATATTTATCTCTATCCAAATGTAGAAAAATCCTTCTACTACGATACGAAGAATAATATTAGCTATAATCGACCAGCAGCTATGATGTCACATTCCCGAACTATTACTATTTTGCATAAAGTAATTGGACCCAAATTTGATTTAGAAGCACTCTGGGAAAATCACATTAAATTTGAATTTGGAACTCGGAATACAGAAGACACATTAGGTACTATGGTCGAAGAGCCATATGTAAATCACATACCTACGATGACAGGAGGCACTGGATTTGAGGAATTAAGACGTTTTTATAAGAATCATTTTATACCAAAATTGCCTAAAGATACTCACTTAATACCCATTTCAAGAACAGTGGGGGCTGATAGAATAGTCGACGAAATGATATTCTGTTTTACCCACGATGAGGAAATTGATTGGATGTTACCCGGGATTTCTCCTACAGGAAAAAATGTCGAAATTCCATTAATTGCTATAGTAAACTTTCGTGGTGATAAGCTCTATAACGAACATATATACTGGGATCAAGCGTCAGTACTTGTTCAAATTGGCAAGCTTAAACCTGACGACCTACCGGTTGCAGGTGTGGAAACTGCTCAAAAGGTTAAAGATATGTCTCTTCCGTCAAATACCCTTATGTCACGTTGGCCCAACAGTGCTCCATAGTTAAATGCACAAAGTTAGCAAAAAGTGAAATATCAGGTGGACAAACTATATTTTTATTTAGCTAGTATTTAGAATGATCAGCCTCTTCTATTTTCTTTCTTATAAAGTTTTTAATTAGGATCATTAATGTCAGAGTTTAATATATCTCGACGAATTCATATTGATGCCATTGGAGGGGTGGCAGGGGACATGTTTGTGGGAGCAATGCTCGACGCCTATCCAGAAGCGATAACAGAAAGTTTAACTACTATCCGAAGAGCCGGTATACCCGAAAGCGTCAAGTTAGAGGTAAATTCCCATACGGATCATAGCTTTAGAGGCACCAGATTCGAGGTAGCGACACCTGATGACAAGTCCTTATATAAGAAGACATCTTTTCGTACTATTTGCGATCAATTAAATAATTCTAAACTACAAAATAATATTATTGTTAGAGCTATTGAAATACTAAAATGCCTTGCCGTCGCTGAGGGAATTGTACACGATGTTTGCCACGAAGATGTAACATTTCATGAAATTGGTGGCTGGGATTCAATTGCTGATATAGTGGGAGCTGCTTATCTTATTGAGTACGTAGGAAATGTACGCTGGTCTCTGTCATCGATCCCCATGGGATCTGGTTTGATTCAATGCGAACATGGTACTTTGCCTGTACCAGTACCCGCAGTAGTGGAATTACTGAAAGGATTTAACTTTCACAATGATGGGCGTTTAGGTGAGCGGATCACTCCAACCGGTGCTGCAATTATTGCTCACTTAAAACCAGATATTGGGCCACAAAAATCTCAAATGCTTGGAGTGAATGGAATTGGATTTGGAAAAAATGAGTTTGAAGGCATCAGTAATATTTTACGGATTTTAGAATTTAAGGATCACTCGCCAATACCTGATAAGGATTATATAGCGGTTCTGCACTTTGAAATCGATGATCAGAATCCTGAAGACTTGGCCATAGGATTAGACAACCTCAGAGTATCTGAAGGAGTTCTGGACGTAATTCAAATTCCAGCGTTAGGTAAAAAAGGACGGCTGACAACTCAAATACAAATTCTTGCAAAACCCAATGTTTTAGATGAATTGATCGCTCAATGCTTTAATCAGACCACAACTCTAGGTTTAAGATGGGAATTGAGTAACCGTACTTTACTTAAACGTACCCACATTGATAGTAATCAAGGGATAGGAGTGAAAGTTGTTCAACGCCCATCAGGAGCCATCACTGCAAAAGCAGAAATAAGCCAAATAGGAACATCTGACAGCAATCACAGTTCCAGAACTATCCATAAACGAACCTTAGAAGATTCTGCAATTAAATCGAAAGAAGAAAATGATTGAAACGGCTATTTCTGAACTTACAGATGTTTTGAACGAGTCTCCACCCTCAGCTATAGCGGTAAGTGGTGGGGTTGACAGCATGACCCTAGCAACTTTTGCAGGTAGACTGGCTGAACAAAAATTTCAGGTTTTCCACGCACTCTCTCCAGCAGTGCCGAATGATGCTACTGAGCGTGTGCGAACTTTTGCTCACAAAGAAAACTGGCAGTTATACGAAATTAATGCAGGTGAATTTGAAGACCCTAACTATAGAGAAAACCCCGTAAATCGATGTTATTACTGTAAACTTAATCTCTACAGGGCAATTTCCAATCATACTGAAAGAGTCATTTTTTCGGGTACTAATCTTGACGACCTGAATGATTATCGACCCGGCTTAGAAGCTGCACGTGGTCATGGGGTTCGTCATCCATTTATAGAAGCAGGAATAGAAAAGGATTCTGTACGCGCTATTGCTAACTATCTAAATCTTAAAAGTCTAGCAGAACTGCCCGCGTCACCCTGTCTTTCAAGCCGCATAGAGACGGGAATACGTATTGAAAGCGAACAATTGACTCTTATTGATGCGATTGAGAAATTTGTGATAAACCGTCTTAATCCATCTACTGTACGGTGCCGTTTTAGAAAAAAGGAAATAGTTATAGAACTGGGAACTGAAGATATAGAATTGCTTAACGATAAAATACAAAATGAGTTAAGAACAGTTATATCGGCAATGTTGGAATCAGATGGTATTACCAAACCACTTCGGTTTCAGCCCTACAAAATGGGCAGCGCTTTTCTTAGGCGGGTTAACAATGGTTAATGGCGATATTAACATCGACATTGAACGCGAAACGAGAATCGGATTTGACGAAGCTATTTTATGTGAAGGTAAATCCCTACAACAAATTAACATTATTTTAGATAAATTTTCGGATAGGAATTTGTTGTTAACTCGATTGGATTCAGAAATCTTTGAACAGTTACCTCAATCAAGCAAAAATAATCTTGATTATGAACAAATGTCTCGTACAGGTATTTTAGGGGAAGTAAATATTCCAAAAGGAATACCACGTATTGCTATTTTAACTGCAGGAACATCGGATTTAAGCATAAGCCGAGAGGCCAGCAGAACCCTTTCCTATTACGGATTTTCATCTATTGAAATACCAGATGTGGGGGTTGCCGGTTTATGGCGTTTAATGGATAGAATTGAAGAAATAAAAAAGTATCAAATAGTAATTACTATAGCTGGGATGGATGCTGCATTGCCGAGCGTAGTTGGCGGTTTGGTGCCGGGTCTTGTAATTGCAGTTCCTACATCAACTGGATATGGCATTTCGTGTGGAGGTGAAACTGCATTACGTTCATCTCTAGTCAGCTGTGCCCCGGGTGTGGTTGTCGTAAATATTGATAATGGGTACGGCGCAGCCTGTGCTGCAATTCGAACCTTAAATTGGTCTAATATTAGCGACCAGTCGGAGTCTTAGACCCATTCAACGGTATAGATAAAAAATCAAAATCGCATCCTCTATTAGCCTGTTGTACATGAGAAAGGTGTAAAGCCAACCATCCTCTATCTGCACCCGAATGAGGTTGTGGTTCTTTCCAGGCTTCCATACGCGACGCCATTTCTTCATTTGAAATTAATACATTCAACTGTCGTTTTGGTACATCAAGCACAATCTCATCACCGTTCTGAACTACGGCCAATGCGCCCCCTATTGCCGCCTCAGGGCATACATGTAAAACAATTGTGCCAAAGGCAGTACCGCTCATTCGCGCATCTGAAATACGCACCATATCCTTGACCCCTTGCTTCGCAAGTTTCTTAGGAATTGGAATGTATCCCGCTTCTGGCATGCCTGGAGCACCCTTCGGGCCAGCATTGCGTAGAACCAAAATATCATCGGCAGCAACATCTAAATCTAGGCTATCAATACGATCTGAAAGATCGTCTAATGACTCAAATACAACAGCCCGGCCTCGATGTTTAAGTAAACCAGGTGTTGCAGCGGAATGCTTAATGATGGCACCGTCGGGTGCTATATTTCCCTTTAAGACTGCTATACCACCTTCACCATAAATAGGTTCATCTAAACTTTTAACAACGTTCTGTGACCAAGATATTGGCGATTTTTCTATGACCTCGCCAAGAGTCTCACCTGTCACCGTAAGGCAATCAAGATGAAGAAGTGAAGATAGCTCTTTCAATACAAGTGGAAGACCACCCGCTTTGTTTAAATCTTCCATATAATGAGATCCAGAGGGCTTCAAGTCTACTAGCACTGGGGTCTCGCGACCCAGTTTATCAAAAGCATAATAATCAATATCAATGCCTAACCGACCTGCCAACGCAGCAAGATGAATAACAGCATTTGTCGAACCACCAATTGCCAATAATACTCGCAAAGCATTCTGTAGAGATCGTGGAGTTATAATATCACTCGGGGAAGGGCCTCCTCTTTTAATCATACGAACAGCACATGTACCAGTCTCTACTGCATGTCGTATGCGATCTGAATTAACTGCAGGAATCGATGCACCACCTGGAAGCATCATACCTAGTGCCTCAGAAACACACGCCATTGTACTGGCGGTCCCCATTACCATACAGGTTCCAGACGTGGGCATTAGATGACCAGAAATCTCATTAATTTCTGCATTATCTATCCGCCCACCTCTAAATTCTCCCCAAAGTCGCCGACAATCAGTACAAGCACCGAGGCGTTCCCCACGGTAATTACCTGTCATCATAGGACCCGTTACAAGAAAGATGGCAGGTACGTTCGCGCTAGCCGCTGCCATAAGTTGTGCTGGAACTGTTTTATCGCAGCCACCTATTAGTACTACAGCATCAAGAGGATGGGCGCGAACCATTTCCTCAGTATCAATGGCCATTAGATTTCGGTATAGCATACTTGTTGGATTTAGAAATGGCTCACCAAGCGAGATAGTAGGAAAGTCTAACGGCAGACCTCCGGCCGAAACCACCCCTCTTTTTACCGCTTCCACAAGTTGTGGTACCGTACCATGGCAACTCACCATGCCGCTGCCCGTATTAGCAATCCCAATAATAGGCCGGTCTAATTCTTCATCACTATAACCCATCGACTTTGCAAAGGACTTACGAAGAAAATAAGAAAACTCATCGTCGCCATAACTAGTCAAAGATCCTCGAAGTCCCATAATTCTTTTTTTCATATACCACCAATTCTTATTGATCTACCTACAACCACGGTACATATTCATTTCGGTCTAATTTTACCTATATATCAAAAATTAAGCTGTGAAAACGTAATGGTCGACGTAAAAATGCTACCTAGCAGAAAAACATATATATATCAGCAACCCAAATATTTGTTGTACCACTTTTTGAATTATTCGTGGTTAGTTCCCCAGTGAATTACCAGTTAAGGAAATTACTATGAATGGTGGTGAGGCTCTTGTTAAAACATTACTAAATTATGGTGTAGATACTGGTTTTTGTGTTCCGGGCGAGAGTTACCTTACAATACTGGAAGCTCTGCGTTTGTCTTCTCGAGAACTTCGCCTCGTCCTTAATAGACATGAATCTGGTGCAACTTTTGCTGCTGAAGCATATGCGAAAGCAACAGGAAAACCTGGAATAGCTTTTGTTACACGTGGCCCTGGTGCTACTAATGCATCTATCGGCCTGCATACTGCTAAACAAGACTCTACCCCTATAGTATTATTTATTGGACATGTTCCAACTCATGAAATGGGACGAGAATCTTTTCAGGAGATTGACTATTCTATAGCCTTTTCTCCACTGACAAAAAGGGTTATAGAAGTTTTAAAACCTGACGATGTGGCACAAGCCACATCGGAAGCAATTCATCTTGCTTCATCAGGTCGTTCCGGCCCTGTTGCGGTAGTACTTCCTGAAGATGTTACGGAAGGTTCAGTTAATACCTCGCGAATTCCCAAAGCAAAAAAAAGAGAACCTCTACTTCCTATTAAGGTTGATATACTTAATACGCTAAAACTGATAGAGAGGTCACAGCACCCAGTCGTCATTGGTGGAGAGCAAATAAACTTTGAAAATGCCCACAATACCCTCACACAGTTTGCTGAAATGTCAGGAGCAGGAGTCGTAAGCGCTTTCCGCCGGCAAGATATTATACCGCACGAACATCCAGCTAATCTTGGCCATTTCGGTCTGAAACTTACACCATACCAGGAAAGTTTCTGGAATGAGTGTGACTTAGTCATCCTAGCAGGCACTCGCCCGGATGGCGCGACGCTTCAGGGTAATTCGCTTCTAAAACAAACTCAAAAAATTATACATATCTATCCTGATAATGTCGCTTTTTCACAAACAAATCCAGATATAGCTATAAAAGCAGATACTAACCCCACCCTTAAACAATTATGCGAAAATATGAAAGGTAAGGTGCTACCTGACCGCATAGAATGGAGAAACGAAATACATGACCAGCATATTGAGTATGCAAAACCAGACGTCCCACAAACGGTACGGTGCTTAGGCAATGTAAATATGGCCGAAGTAATTGATATTTTACGTCAAAAAGTACCTGACGATGCATCTATAATTAACGATTCAGGTGCATTTGCGGGTTGGCTCCATCGTCATTTTGCATTTAGGTCACCACGGAGTCAATTTGCAGCGTGCCTTGGTGCTATGGGATATGGAGTTCCCGGAGCTCTCGGTGTGCAAATAGCACGACCAAACTCCCAGGTTATTTCTCTGGTCGGCGACGGTGGTTTCCTGATGACCGGCCAAGAATTATCAACTGCAGTTCAGCAAAAACTTCCCTTCACAGTACTTCTTTTTGATAACGGTATGTATGGATCCATTGCCACACACCAGTATCGTCGCGGTGGTCGCAAAGCTATGTATGGGACAGTAATGAATAATACAGATTTTACTTCGTTGGCGAAAGCGTATGGCGCTGCTTCTTGGCTTGTGGAACATACAAATCAATTTAGCAACGCCCTGGATGAAGCTTTATCTGTAAAGGATCGCCCTTCAGTTATACACCTTAAAGTAGACGACCGGAATTTGAATGCCAACGGCCCACAAATGAATGAGTAATATGCTAATGTTTTGTCACTTATTGCTAGAAACTGTTATCCCAAAATTTTGTCCTGCATCCTCCAGCCAACTCCATAGATAGGCTGAATAACTCCAGCTCACGTATATATCGTAAGCGGGGGAATCTTTTATCTGGTGCAATATTACTCTC
>CAYRUX010000182.1:0-9696 GCA_964427515.1 uncultured Rhizobiaceae bacterium | reverse complement strand
AGTTGCCATGTTAGTGTCTGAGAACCCATCTCTAGAATCCGGCCAAACCACGGACCGAAAGTGGCTAAGGGCGGTCACAAAGCCAGTTCGCTCGAGTTTACACGAAGCGATATTTGCTTCTCTTTTCATCAATCTTTTAGCATTAGCGGTGCCTATCTTTATTCTACAAGTTTACGATCGTGTTGTTTTCCATCATGGCATTAGCACACTTTACGCTCTTTTAATCGGTGTCCTTGTAGCAATGGTATTTGACTTTATTCTTCGCCAGGCAAGAAGCCGAATGTTACAAAAAGTAGCTCTTCGAATTGATGTTGGTCTTGGTCGTTCACTCTACGATAAAATTGCAGCTTTACCCTTGAGAACTCTTGAGGGGCGCCCATCTGGGTTTTGGCACACTCTGTTTAAAGACACTGAAACGATTCGTAATACTTTTTCTGGGTCAAATGCTGTTTTAATGACTGACCTTCCATTCGCGATTTTATTTGTTGGCTTAATTTATATAATTGCCCCGGCGGTAGTTTGGGTATTATTTGTTGCTCTCCCAATTTTTGTGATCCTTGCCTTGATATCAGGCCGCATGATGCAAAACGCAACAAATAAAGAACGAGAAGCCGGGATTAGCAGAGAAGCTTTTCTTTCCGAAATGCTTTACGGGCGCTCCACAATTAAAGCGTTAGCGTTGGACTCGACAATTAAGATATCATGGGAGGAAAAACATGCCACTTCCATTCAGAACTCACTTGTAAGAGGTCGAAGAACAGATACCTTTGGGAATCTTGGCACTTGCCTAAGCCTATTAACGACAATCGCTCTCGTAACAACCGGCGCACTCGCAATCATTGACCTAGAGCTTACCATTGGTGCCCTAATTGCTTCCACCATGCTAGGTAACAGAGTTATTGGGCCATTTAACCAACTCATAGGAAATTGGCGAGGATATACCAGCTGCAGACAAGCGTTGAAAAGGCTTGATATTGTGTTTGCATTAAATGAAGACCGAACTGAAAGCAGCGTTAGCCTCAAACGCCCGCAAGGGCATTTGGCATTGGAAGATGTCAGTTATTCTTACAGTGAAACAGATCATGTTGCTGTTATCAACAATATTAAAATGACCGTTAAACCGCCGGGCATGCTCGGCGTAGTCGGCCGAAACGGCTGCGGGAAAACAACTCTGCTAAAACTTATTCAAGGACTCTACCAACCTACTACCGGGAGGATTTTACTTGATGGCGGAGATATCAATCAATTTTCCCGGCGTGACCTTGCGAACTGGATAGGTTACGTACCTCAGGAGTGTTTTTTATTCGCTGGTACCATTCGAGAAAATATCAGTATTACGAATCCAAAGGCATCAGATGAGGAGATCGTCAACGCCGCAACTTTAGCTGGCGTTCACGATTATGTTATTAATCTTCCGAACGGCTACGATACAAATATTGGCGAGACAGGGTCGCGGTTGTCGGGCGGACAACGTCAACGTATTGCAATCGCAAGAGCTCTCCTCATGGATCCTCCAATACTTTTACTGGACGAGGTATCCGGGAATCTCGACGTTCAGGCCGAACGTGCTATCAAGGAAACTCTGATAAAATTGGCGGAAAACCACACTATATTAATAGTTACTCACTCACCCATCCTGCTCAACGCCTGCAACCATGTTATGCTGCTTGAAAAAGGTCAAATTGCTCTGGGCGGAAAGGCCAAAGACATACTTCCTCGATTATTTGGTAAAACTCCTGCAACCACAACTGCAAAGCAATCAGTTATTAAGGAAAATAGGGAAACGCCTGTAGTTGGAACCAAAGTTTTATGAGTACCCTAGACAATTTGGAAAAAACGGCCTCTGCAAAGGGTTGGCAGCGAAGTTCAATATTTATAATTTTAACCATCGCTATTCTTATAACATGGGCTAATTTTGCAGAGCTGGAAGAAGTTGCAGTTGCAGGAGGTGAGGTTGTACCCCAAGGGCAAATCAAAATCATCCAACATCTAGAGGGAGGTATTATTAGTGAAATTTTTGTAACGGAAGGCGATACTGTAAAAGCTAATGACCTTCTAATACAACTTGACCTTGGAATAACAGGGTCTAATAGAGAAGAAGTACAGATAGAGCTCGACGGCTTAATTCTTGCGCGGGCCCGGCTAATCGCTGAAACTCAGGATACCGATTTATCATTTCCAATAAATGAGAGCAGTAGACGCCCTGAGCTCGTCCAAGCAGAATTACATACATACAAGGGCCACAAACTTGAACTCGAGAGTGCTATGTCCGTTCTACGCGAACAAACTAGCCAGCGCAGGCTGGATCTCCAACAAGCGATAGCGCAACTTAATACTTTAAAAAAAGAATCAGCAACAAAAATGGAGCGGTTTGTTATTGCTGAGGAATTACTCGCTGAGGGGTTAGCTTCAAAAATCGAATTTCTAGAAATAAAACAAGAGGTAGAACACCTTCAGGGCGAAATAGAGGAATTAAAATCCACTATATCCAGAGCGAGGGCAAACACCACGGAGTCTGAAGCACGTCTTAGGGAAGAAAAATTACGTGTGAAACAAGAAGTAGAGCACCTTCAGGGTGAAATAAAGAATTTAAAATCCACTATATCCAGAGCAAAGGCAAGTATCACGGAAGCTGAGGCTCGACTAAGGGAGGAAAAATTACGTGTGAAAAGAGTAGCTCTTGAGGAATTGAGCGATGTAGAAAGACGTATAGCCGCCGCTAGAGAAAAACTTAATCGTGCAACCGACCAATTTGTAAGAACCAAAATTTCTAGCCCAATTAATGGAGTAGTGCAGAGCATGAGACATCATACAATTGGTGGTGTGGTAAAGGCCGGTGAATCCCTTATGGAAATTGTACCAACGCAAGAACGGTTAGTAGTGGAAGCAAAACTTAATCCGACGGACATCGGTTATGTTAGAATTGGCCAAGCATCTACAGTAAAAATTTCTACGTATGACTTTTCTCGTTATGGTGGCCTAGAAGCCTACGTTGTATCGATTTCCCCAGATTCCCATATAGATGGGTCTACTGGGCAGAGTTACTTTAAAGTCATAGCTGAAACAGATAAAAATTATCTAGGAGACCTTCCAGGGGAGTTGCCTATTGCCCCAGGCATGGAGGCAACTCTTGACATTCATACCGGCACCAAGACTGTGATACAGTATCTTCTTAAGCCAGTAATAAAAGTTAAATCAGAAGCTTTTCGAGAGCGTTAAATACTAGATTAATGTATAATTATTACATATCATTTGAACTAACCTAATCACGGAAAATAAATATGACAGATAAAATAAGTCAGGCTCGTCAAGATCTCGCTGCTGCATACAGGCTTGCATATATGCACGGCCTCAGTGAAGGTATTTGCAATCACTTTACTCTGGTAGTACCAGGCAAGCCGGAGAAGTTTCTACTTATTTCACACGGCACCCATTGGAGCGAGGTAACTGCTAGTAATTTGTTATTAGTTAGCCTCGAGGGTGAAGTTCTCGAAGGAGAAGGAGCGGTCGAAGATACAGCCCTATACATACATGCTCCTATCCATAAAAAACGGCCAGACCTTCGCTGTTTGATGCATACTCACCAACCGCAAACTTTAGCTCTTGCCTTAATTGAGCAGGGCGATATTGAGCCAATAAATCAGAATGCTTTACGCTACTATAACCGCATTGCTAGAGACGACGAATATTCTGGACTAGCATTTGACCAACTTGAAGGGGAACGGCTTGCTGCAAAGATGCAAGATAAAAATATTCTTTTGATGGCCAACCACGGTATTTTAGTGGGAGCGTCGTCCGTCGCAAAAGCTTATGATGATTTGTATTATCTTGAGCGCACCGCAGCAGCTCAAATTCTTGCAATGAGTACTGGTAAGCCTTTAAATCGCATACCGCAAGATATATGCGAAAGGGCATCACAACAAATGATGTCAGATAGTTTTCATCGCTTTGCAAATGATCATTTTTCAGCCTTAAAAAGAGTTTTGGACCGTAATCAACCTGATTATCAAAATTAACTATTACCTGTATTAGATTTGCTAAACCATAGTTACATTAATTCATACCGAGAACTCCCAAGGAATACCCCTAATAAGCTATAGTATGGGGATCTAAACTTCGCCAAAGATACCAAGTTGCAACACTGCACCATGGCTTCCACATCTCACCACATTTTTTTATTTCTTTAGGATTTTTAATATTATAATGCTGGCTACATGCTCGCTGGAGACCAACATCACTAACTGGCAGAACGTTGGGTCGCAATAAATGAAATATCAAAAACATTTCGGCTGTCCATTCTCCGATACCTCGTAACTTCATCAAATTTTTAGCTACTTCTGCATCGGTCATAGCGTTCCACTTCCACGATACCAAAGTACCATTTGAGAAAGCCTCAGAAACCGCAAAAATATAAGACACTTTCCTTCTCGACAAACCAACTGCCCTTAACTTTTGTTCTTTGCATAAACGAACATTTGTTGGTGTCATGTCGCCAATAGCATCTTCAAATCTTGACCAAATTCTTTCAGACGCATAAACAGAAATCTGCTGAGCCACGATAGAATGTAATAGAGTACAGAAAGGGTTTCCCTGACCTTCCAGACTTTCCTTTCCGCAAACTCTAATAATTGTCGCAAGAACCGGATCAGTGAGGATTAAATACTCCTTTGCCTGACCCCAATAGCTGGGTACTCCAAGCGGCCCACCACGGTAGCCAATCATAAACGCTATGACCGTCTACGCTTATTCCTATGTGGCGCATTCGAACGATTTTGCCTCCGTGGCCGCTTCTCACGAAACCCTTCAACCTGTGTTCTTGCGCATGCACCTAAAAGACCAGCATCACTTCCAGAAATTATAAAATCGTAGCCACGTTCAAAAGTCCAATTGAGAGTCTGATTTGGTCGAGTAACCGTACCGAGTAATTTATTTGTCTTTCTAAATTTTCGTTCGGCTTTTTCAATAGCAGCAAGTACATCTGGGTTTTTCAGATCTAACATATGTCCGACACTAGCCGAAATGTCACTTGGCCCCAAAAACAACATATCAACGCCATCAACAGCAGCAATTTCTTCAATATTTTCTATTGCTTCTTCTGTCTCAATTTGACACATAAGCAGTAATTGTTTTGGCCAGGCTCTCTTATATTCATCCAGACGTGCAGCCCAACGTGAACAACGCGCTGCATGCGGAGCCACCCCCCTAATACCACCAAGCGGATAATGACAAGCATTCACTGCTTCTCGTGCTTCTTCTGCATTTTGCACATAGGGGACAATAATACCCATTACTCCGATATCAAGTGCTCTCTTAATATACACTGGGTCGTTCCAAGGTACTCTCATCATGGGCGTTGGGCCAACTTCACCTACAGCCTGCATAAGCGAAATTGCATTAAGAAAATCACCTGGCCCATGTTCGTGATCCATTATTACAGCATCGTAACCCGCATTAGCTATAATTTCTGCAGCAATTGGACTTCCCATTGAAAGCCAAGCACCTATTGCAGGCTCACCCTTGAGCAATTTATTCTTACATGTATTAATAATCGCCATTAGCAGTAGACTCCAATACTTGTTATTTTAGTTAGTTACAAAAGTAGTATGTGTAACCTTACCTCTATAGTACTACTAGTGCCATTGTTTTACCGGTAAAGCGAAGTCCGATATTTTTGACTTTATATTACTCATTTTAAAAAAAGGAAAAACTTGTGACCTTTAGAGTATATAGAAGATCATCTAATGCTCGAGAAGAGGATGCTGATACTTCCCTATTTTTTATTGACGATAATACCTCACAACTTATAAGCGTAGCAGCAAGACTTTTTGCCCGCACACTTCAAACACGCCTTGCCTCGCACGGAGTAAGTGCGGGACAATGGCCTTTACTCCTTTATTTATGGGAACAAGATGGCCTAAGTCAAAAGCAACTTAGCCGCCGGGTACAAATTGAAGAGCCAACTACAACTCGAACCCTCGGTCGAATGGAACGGGATGGTCTCGTTTTCAGAAAACGTGATGAAAAAGATCGTCGCCGTATCAACGTATTCTTAACAATGCGTGGCAAGGAATTACGAGAAGAATTACTTCCATTTGCGCAAGAAGTTAATACATTGGCTACTCATGGGTTGTCAGATCAAGACAAAACTAAAATAAATTCTCTTCTCACCTACATCATTTCCCGGCTTGAGTAACAGTAATTCAATATTTTTTTTATTATTTTAATTGATCACAGGCATAGTTAAAATTTGACCAGGGAAAATTAAATCAGGATCCAAAATTTTAGATTGGTTGGCACCAAAAATTTCTGTGTAATATGCTCCTCCTCCATAAGCTCTTCTCGCTATACGCCAAAGGCTATTTCCTGGTTGTACTACAACCATAACCTCACCCATTAGCAATTCCTCGGGATTAGCGCGACTAATGGGAGTTTCGATACGAGAAAGAACAAGTCCAGCATCGTCTATGCGATCTACGCGCAAAATATGCTTTCCTGGCGTCACTTCTTTGTCTAAAGTGATATGCCACTCCCCAATTTCATTTGCTTTAGCACTCCCAACATAATTCCCATCTAAATAAATATTAACCGTAGCATTAGGTTCTACCTGACCTGCAAATGTAACAGAACCTTCTGCATCATAGTCAATACTTCGAACGCTATTTTCTGAGCCATCGAAAGCCTCTCCCTGTAAAACCTGACTAGGCCCTGTTCCATCCCTCTCCATTAATATCGCGATCACCTTATCTTCGAGTTCTTCTTTATCTACAATTCCAACCATATCGTCATCAGTTTTCTGTATTGCTACAGATATGGCGCCCTGCTCATTCTCAACCGGTACTGAAATAACGACTACTTGGTTTGATTTTACGTTGCGACCATCGGTACTTTCTTGAACAAGTGATAATTCTCGATCACCAGACGCTAATGCTTCTTCTAATACTAAAACCCATTCCCCATTTTCATCAGCGTATACAGACCCTATTGCGACACCATTATCCAGAACTGTTACCTCGGAACCTGGTTCAGCCCGACCTGCTATAACCCCTCCCTTTCCAGGTGACACACGAACTGTTGAAAATGTGGGCACTATAGTATCTTCAATAGTGTCAACAAGATTAACCACATCTTGGTCACTTTGTTTGTCAGGAACATCTGACTTAATTTCAAGTTTTACTTCGGAAATTTCACCCGTGATCTCATCAACGCTTTCATCGCTCTGTGAGAGAATTACGCCAACAATTATACCAACAATTATCAACACCAATGCAATTAGCAATAAGAGTCTTAAATTTCTTTTCACAGAACCTCTCAAATTTTTGCAATTAGCATAAGTCTAGTATAAAAAATTATTAAAGTCGTCTGCACCCATGAGGTCTACCACTCGTCATAGATTTTAGATACCCCATCTCGTTTTAAAAAGCTCACCGGATTGTGTTTAGATGGCACACTTTTCAGATAAATGGCGATCGATTTCAAATCTTCATCCGTCAAATGGCGCAAACCATCATCAATTACCTCTCTCATATGGCCCTGAACGTCATCACCGTTGGGTTTGAGCCCACTTCGAAGAAAAAACACGATTTCAGTTGTAGACCAATCCCCAATACCGGTTTCAAAATCTGGAGTAATGTTGGGAACTATACCTTCTTCCATGCCATATCGAGTACCCGCTAAATGCAACTCTTGCTTTAACCCTCCTAACATATTACGCGCTGTATGGCATTCAGCGCAATGGCCAAGAACCTCAACTAAATATTTTCCAACATCCTGATTCGCGTCATAATCAGCAACGTTTTTTGAAAAAAATAACCATCTCCAAGGATATATAGAGAGTCTCCATGAAAATGGAAAACGTAGTTTATGTGCACGATTTATTTTGTAAATTGGCTTTTGCTTAAATAAGTATGCTTTTATAGCCAAGATATCCTCTTCAGTCATCGATCTATAAGATGTGTAAGGAAAAGCCGGATAGTATGTCTTGCCTTGCGGGGATTTACCAAATTTTAGCGCTTGGATAAAATCAGCGTCGCTCCACCTCCCTATTCCAGTCTCAATATCAGGCGTTATATTAGTAGAATAAAAAGACCCATACGGTGACTTAATTTCACGTCCTCCAGAAAACTGCCCCCCCTTATTCTCCTTATCCGTATGGCATGTCATGCACCCGGCTGCTCGTGAAACATACTCACCCCGTTCGATATCAGAAGCCGATGCCGTAAAACATATTACGGATAAAAACCAGAAAAATATTGTAGGTATTACGAGCAAACAATTATCAATCAGAAACCTCATCTATATAGAATAGAGATGAAAAACAAACAGCCATTACAATAAGTTGATTATCTTTTTTTCCGAAAACTACTATGGCATCCACTACATGCCTTTCCAATAGCTTCAGCTTGTCGTTTCATGATTTGCATATCCCCTGAATTAACCGTTGCAGCCAACTCACTGGCCGTTTCCTCTAGCAATTCTTCAGAAGTAACAAACTTATCCCAATTTTCCCATATCTCTAACTTAGCATCTGTACGTCCAACATCGCTTCCTGATGGATAGGTCTCTAACAAATATTTAGCGCTTTGAGAAATTGATGCCGCATGCGCAGCTATCTGTTCAACAAAATCAGTTTTACCATTAATAACACTAAATATTGCCGTGATATGGGCTGCGTTTGCAATCATGACCTGTTGTCGGTATTTTATGATATCATCATAACTATCATTAGCCGAAGTATCCTTTATGCCAGCGCATGCAACTATCCCTATCGCTAGCGCCAGCATTAGTTTAAATATGTGCGCCCTGATCATTTGGTTGCTCCTATGGAAAAGAGAGTAAAACGTCAAATTGACAACTAAATCCCTACCCAACTTGAAAAATAAATACGTCATTATAATACAATGATACCTTTATAGGAAAATACTAGTTATATACTTGGTATCATCAACCGGCATGAATATATATGATGAATTATGAAGGAAATCGAAACAATTTGTGTGTATTGCGGCTCGAATACAGGGAACAAGCCATATCATGTTACTATTGCTCATGAACTAGGGTTTAAAATAGCCTCTCAGGATATAACCCTTATCTATGGTGCTGGCGGTATCGGATTAATGAACGAGCTCGCTGACGCGGTTTTAAAAGCAAACGGGAATGTAGTTGGGGTAATTACCAAGCATTTGGTTAATAAAGAAGTTCAACATAAAACCCTAAGCGAGACAGTATTGGTAAACAGCATGCACCAGCGCAAACAAATAATGTATGAGCGATCAGACGCTTTCGTGATTTTACCTGGTGGTTTTGGAACTTTAGATGAATTTTTTGAAATCCTGACCTGGAAACAAATTGGTTTGCATAAAAAGCCAATCGTAATTCTTGATTCGCATTACTACTGGAATCCGCTTAAAGAATTATTGCAGCACACTATCCAAGAAGGATTCACTCCAAACACTTCTAGGTCTCTTTATCACATTGCACATAGTGTAGACGAAGTTTTTGAGATAATAGTGCCGACAAGTTAGACCAGAATTTTTAGCCAACTTTTATAAATTAAAATATCACCCTGAGAGGCCTTGACCGAACAGGTCCCAATGATATGGTGCCGCCCAAGCAGCAATTAAACAAATCGAATGTTCAAGCATGAATTCCTGGAGAATTATTTATGGACAAAATTATCGTTAAAAATCCAGTTGTAGA
>CAYRUX010000181.1:0-5278 GCA_964427515.1 uncultured Rhizobiaceae bacterium | reverse complement strand
GGCGGTATAATTCCAGTAACACAAATTAATGGTAAGATTATTGCAAACGGGGCTCCAGGTTTAAAAACCTGTCAGTTGAGCGACAATTATTGGAAAAAGCGCGTTGAAGGCTGGGAAGCTACAAAAATCTCCGACTTGTTACACCTCAATGAGGAGAGAGAGTCTTTAACCGGCTAGTTCTGGTTGACTACCTATCCTTTGTAAACAATAAATCTTGTAAAATAGGTCAAATTCACTGTTTCTCGGCTCCCTTGTATAAAATTGCATTGTGGCTTATATTTGCCGACAGGTAGCGGTCTATCGCCTGATTTGACAAGTCCGAATCAGGCGATGTTTCTAAATCAAAGTGTCCGTATGTATCTTTACCGCGCACAAGTAATGCTCTATCTCTTCCGTTCTTCTGCTTTAGTCGCGTGGGTATATACCGTATAGCAAAACCTAGGCGCCGGTCATTCCCACAATTAGGACCCGAACCGTGGATAATTCTGACATGATGAAGTGAATATTCGCCTGGCTCCAGTTCTATATATACTGCTTTTTTCTCATCTATATCGGTTAACACTTCTTGACCACGCGTGAGCATATTTTTATCGTTTGGCGTCTCTTTATGAGAAAACTGTGTCAGATGCGACCCAGGTATCATGCGCATAGCACCCGATTCTACAGTTGCAGGGGATAACGCAACCCAAGCTGTAACTACATCCAGACCACTCAGACCCCAATAGGTTGAATCTTGGTGCCAACCTACAAATCGTTGATCGTTACATTCCTTTGTAAAAAATAACGATGCCCAGACTAAAATATCTGGTCCGATTAAGTCCTCAACGGAATCAAGGATGGTCGCATTTCGCACAATGGCATCAAGACTAGTTAACAATAAATGTGGTTTATGCCTAAGAAAGCCACCAATTTTCTTTAAATGCTTTTTCTCGAGCAATTCTACATCATCACGACAAGAAGCTACCTCTTTTTCATTAAGAGCACGTAGGGGGTGATAGAAACCATCTTTATGATACTGCTCTAATGCAACTTTAGATAACATTTTTAGCATTAATTAATCCTTAGCTACCTTTAATTGATAGATCACCAAACATATGCTCCATCTCTCTACGGGTTTTTACTGCCTTCGAATCATAATTTATTTCAACATCATTCCAACGTATTATTTCATCTTTCATAATTGGTCGCGTTAATCTAATACTGCTTGCAAGCCCAATTGGCAAATACCCCTCCTTTAGACTTTTTTGAGCTGGGATAAGTTTACCAAAAACTGTAGCACCACCTTCTCCGTCAAGTATCTCACCCTCCTTGAGACCTCTTTTTGCGGTTGTTACAACATCTGCATAAAACCCGTGAGGAGCACCAGTGGGCTCTTTGCGCAATACAACATTTGCAATGGAAATGCCGAGTTCTAAACCAATTAAATGGAACGGCTTATACATAGCTGCGTACCGACCTGAACTATCTGTATTAATTCCGTATTCTTTAAAACTATTAGCACTATAATTATTACTTGTCTTGAAAACAACGTATACACCCCAACGAAGACTCGGAAAAACCTCACTCCCATCGTTTTCAATGCTTGATACTACCTCTACCTGACCCTCATGGTTTAAAACACCTCCTTCACCAACCGGTCTTAACTTTTCTGCCAGATCATTTGCACTGCAAGGGGGGAACTGGAGCCCATCTGAATTTGGCTTCAAACCAGTTGCGTTTGATACAGCAGCCATTTCTATGGCTGACTTAGTACCATCAAGGAATGAATTAAACATCTTTGGATTTAATCCAGAACGTTCAGCATATTGTTCATCTATGCCATAGTTTTTCCAGACGTCTTCCGGCGAAACATAGTGGTAGCCCGGTAAATATTTAGTACCCTTACCAGCTGCCACAACATCAAAACCGCAAGCGAGAGCCCAGTCAACCTGTTCTATAATAAGGGCGGGTTGATCGCCATAAGCTAGGCTGTATATAAGACCTGACCCCAAGGCTCGAGAACTGAGCAACGGGCCAGCTAAAGCATCTGCCTCGACATTAACCATTATTATGTGCTTACCGTTACTTATACAGGTCATGGCATGGGAAACTCCAGCCACAGCGTCGCCCGTCGCATCAATCACTACATCTAATTGCTCTAAAGTGATCAGAAGTCTTGGGTCATCAGTTACGTAGATTTTCCCCTTATTGGAACCCGACGCCTTTCTTACTGTACTATAACAATTCTGTGGCCAATTAGCTCTCTCAAAAGCTTTGTAAATGTGTGAAATTTCTTGATCTGCAACTCCAAACACCTGGATCCCGGGCGTTTTAAGGGCCTGAGATAAGAACATAGTTGTAAATTTTCCCGCCCCGATTATACCGACCCTAATAGGAGAATCTATTTCCTCCCGCTCCAAAAGCAATTTATGCAGGTTCATACTTATTTTATTTTCGCCGGATTTTACGCTGTCTGTTGCTGGCCTCTACATCCACTTCAAGAGTTCCATCCATTTCACTTCCAGAAAACACCACTCCGTAGACACTCTTGGCGTTATTTTTGGTAATATACTTTTCCAAAACATCATCTAACACCATGTTATACTCTCTTAATAATGGATCCCCATATCCACTGCCTCCGTTATCTACTGACCGTACAAATTCTCCAGGCGCCAAACATAACATAACACCATTGTGTACCATATCTTCTGAGCCATCCTTCTTAATATGGCCGTGATAAGATTTATTGGCATCTAAACCACCAAGAACTCCTTTTGGAGGATGGATGGCTCCTCCTCCCATAATACTTACTGTCATTTGGTCATGCCTCGGCCCAAATATTACTTCTGTCGCAGGCCCACCTCGCTGACGGCCAGCACCTCCGGAATTTTGCACCAAAACTTGAGAATGAACAAATATTGGGAACCGTTGTTCATCAAACTCAATACTATCTCTATGCAATAACCCTGCTCCTCCAGGTGTAAGAAGATAAATCATGCCATCGTTTTTTGGTTGAGCGGGGCCACCGCCTCCCATTAAATATACCTGGTTAATATATTGTTCCCCATTATGACGCCAATCCGTGCCTGAAATGACCCCCATACCAGCTGCAAAGCAAAGATTGCCTTGTGACATACCATACCCATCCCCCAATTGTGTAAATGCTGATTGGGTAAGATTAACTACTACGTCTGCTATACTGGTCGTTGCTAGAGAACAACAGTGAGGAAAGCGTGGAATCCCAACTACACAATTTTCCCGAAGCAAAATTTTAACTCTTCTGAAACTACCTGCGTTAGCGGGGATATCAGGTTCCAGATTCTCAAAAATCCCTTGAATAGCATTTGCACTTGCGCAAGCTTCCGTTAAATTCAGTCCGGCATTAATACAGTCTGGATTATTCCGTAGATCGACACAAACACGACCCTCTTCAGGGTCTATCTTCACGTCTACCGAGATATCAACACCATTAGGTAAAAATGGCAGTATTGGGTCATGTTTACCATTATTTACTAGCCTTCCACTCGGTAATTTTTTAATAGCGTGCAGAGCCCTTTTCTCCGAGTAGTCAAACCAATCTCTAACAAATTGTCTAGTTATTGAAATACCATATTTTTCTATGAAAGCTTTTAGCCTTCTTTCGCCAATACGAGCAGCTCCTAGTTGGGAAAGATAATCACCATACCATTGTTCTGGAACACGAATTCTTTTTTTACACATCCTTATGATATCGTGATTATCTCGATAATTTCTTTGAATTCGAACACATGGAAAAATTATAGCTCCCTCTTCATATACGTCGCGAGCCTTCGGTGTATACGTAGTGGGTATGCTGTCTCCACAATCAGCCTGATGGCCTTTGACAGTTACTGTAAAAAAATGGGTACCTTCAAAAAATACAGGTACCATAATTGACCAATCCGCAGCGTGACTATTTCCATCATAGGGGTCATTATGCAAATAAGCATCTCCCTCTTGATAGTCGGGATGTTCACGAACAATTGCCGCTGTTTGAAGATGGGAGCCAAAAATATGGGCTGGAATTCCTTCTGCAGTTGCCAGAAGTTCATTATCCGAAGTCACTATTGAGCAAGAAAAATCACGCGATTGACCTATCACAGCGGATCTTGCGGTACGCATTACAACACTCTGCATTTCGCGTAAAATAGCATCAACTCTGTTGGCCATAATGGCCATGTCCACCCCTGTGATCTTCACTTTTTGAGTATTAGAATTACTTTTTTCATTTAGTGACGTTTCTAAAATGTAATTACCCATCTTACTCACTGTAACTGTCATGTCAGGGTAGACAACAACAGTAGTTGTCGGCTCCTCAATTATAGCCGGTCCGTTTAACTTAACTCCAGCCGCCAGTTGCGAACCTTTCAAAATAGGCGCATTTATCAGTTTTCCTTGCCCGAAATACATATTTATGGAATCGGTACTGCTAGAAAATTGCTCTACAGATATACTTGAATCACTTGGTTGAGGTCGATCCAACTTGGCTACTAATCTTCCCTTCCAATGCAAACACTCTAACAAACTACTCTCTTCTTTTACTCCATATAATCGTTCATGAGTTTTATGAAACTCTTCAACTAATTTATTAAGTGTGTCTTCTTCAGAGAAGTTAAGTTTAGGCAAAATTATCTCAGTTTCCCACTGCTGATTAAGATATCTGGCATCCACAAAAAATCTTTTATCAAATTCAGTAATACCTCGACGTCTTAAACCCTCTGAAAACTTGTCCATCTGCGAATCAAGATCAGTTAGTGTTCGATCTGCTAATCCGGAGTCCCAATGATCTGTACGCAAATACTGACTGGCGCTAAACTCCGCCACTACATCAGAATATTGAGCGCCACATGCACTTAATGCTCCCGCTGTTTTTGGTAATAAGACCTGCTTACATCCCAATGCACTTGCTATGGGTAAAATATTTAATCCGGCTGCACCACCTCCAGCTACTATTATACTCTCACGAGGATTCACCCCTTCATTGATTGTAATTTCCTCTATCGCCTTAATCATCGATTCACTAGCGATACGCATGATTGCAAATGCTGCGTCATCTATGGAAGTTCCGAGGTCATCTGATATTTTTTTTACAGCCAGTTTTGCTGCGTCAGTATCTAGTGGCATCCGACCACCAAGAAATTGCTTTGGATTTAAATACCCAAGTACAACAGCCTCATCTGTTACTGTTGGCTCTACCCCCCCTTTGCCATAACAGGCGGGTCCTGGCATAGCTCCGGCACTTTGAGGCCCCACTTTTTTAAGCCCGCCAGAATCAATCCAG
>CAYRUX010000180.1:0-21482 GCA_964427515.1 uncultured Rhizobiaceae bacterium | reverse complement strand
AAATTGCTAACCGAGGTAATAGTGTCACTATTTATGAAATGAGACCTATTGTTCCGACTGCGGCACATTCGACAGATAAACTCTGTGAGTTAGTTTGTTCTAATTCATTTCGTTCTGACAATAAGGAAGAGAACGCTGTTGGCGTTCTTCACGAGGAATTACGAAGAGCTAGTTCACTAATTCTCCAAATGGCCGATAACTGTCAAGTACCGGCTGGTGGGGCGCTAGCAGTTGATAGAAACCTTTTCTCATTGTCTGTTCAATCTGCAATAGAAAAACATCCAAATATAAATGTTGTACGGAAAGAAATAGATGAGTTACCTGGTCGGGAAACTGGGCAAGTACTTATAGCGAGTGGCCCGCTAACCTCTAATCGACTTGCTAACTCGATCTCAGAAGTCACGGGACGTGAATCGTTAGCGTTTTTTGACTCCATTGCACCTATTGTTTACAGAGAAAGTATTGACCTTGACACCGCCTGGTTTCAATCGCGTTATGATAAAAATATAAATTGTACCAAGAATGGCGCTTATATAAATTGCCCTCTTGATAAGTTTACATATGATATATTTGTTAAAGAACTTCTCAGTGCACCCTATTACAATAACACTAACCTTGATAAACCTACTCCATATTTTGAAGGTTGTTTACCCATTGAAGTAATGGCTGAACGAGGGCCAGAAACTCTTAGATACGGGCCTTTGAAGCCTGTTGGATTAAGCAATCCCCATACTGCTCACGCCCCTCATGCCGTTGTTCAATTAAGGCAAGATAACAAGTCAGGAAGTCTCTTCAATATTGTAGGGTTTCAAACAAGAATGAAGCACCAGGATCAAATAAGAGTTTTCAGGATGATTCCAGGATTACAACATGCAACCTTTGCGCGAATGGGAGGCATGCATAGAAATACATTTATAAACAGCCCAAAAATACTAGATGAGAGTTTAAGGTTATTAGCCCAACCTAATATCAGGTTTGCTGGGCAGATTACCGGGGTGGAAGGCGATGTTGAAAGTACAGCTATAGGTCTGCTTGCCGGTCGTTTCATTTCCGATGACATTGATCGCAAACCATATTCCCCCCCACCAGGTGAAACTGCGTTAGGAGCACTTCTGGGATATATAACTGGTAAGAACGTCTTGTATAAGAATAATTTTCAACCAATGAACATCAATTTTGGTTTGTTTCCTGAAATTAAAAATAAAATGAAAAAAAAAGAACGTCGGGCTACGATCTCAAAGAGGGCATTAAACAGTTTACATTGTTGGTTAGAACAATAATGCTCAACTTTAAATTACGCGTAATTCTATTAAAATCCTAAAAATGCGACCCGGCTTAACAGTATTTGTTTTCGCAGAGGCCCAATAGAACTTTCAACAATGTAGGGGTTAAATCTATATTGAGATAAGCGATCTAAATAAGCCTTACATAGCATAGCTAATAAGCGAATGACCTTGATTTCTTTAAAAGATACTAGACCCTTGATTCTTGCAGCCTCTTCTAAATGACTGTTAGCTAACATTCCGACCTCAACCAAAGATTTATATACATTCTCAGAAGGCGCCTTAGAATTCGTAGAGTCCATCATTTTATCATTTTCAAGCAAATCAGAAGGCAACATTATATGCCCTTCGGAACAGTGATATGGCCAAGCCCGAATTAACCCAGTTAAAGCCCATGAAATTCCGACCTCGCGAGTATATTTAAATATTGCGTCATTATCTGTTGCTTTGTTTGGACGCATAGTTTCCAAAAATAAATACAATAAAGGAGAAGATGTTTGCTCAGCATAATCTGTTAGATTAGACATAGTCTGTATTTTGTTAGCTTGTAAATCTAATGCTCGACCATCAATAAGTTGATGAAAGTATACCTTCGTATAATTATGTTTCTTAAGTGCTGCAAATAATGGGGCGACTATATCATTCGCAAGTACGTCGCCTCGGTATATACCTTCAATTGCATCACGCCACCATTGTAGACGTATATGTCCAAGTGTCGGCTCACTTACAACGTTACTAATTTTTGCAATCTCTGAATTAAATAAAATAAGCGAGAATAAAGATTCTCTTATGTGTCTTTTAGCAAATAATGCACAAAGGTACCTATCAAAATCCGCTGTTCTTGCTTTATAAGAAAGATTGCTCCGTATATTTATTTTATTCATATCTCATATTATTTTGATTAATTTCAAATATTTGCCAAGTTACAAACACTTATGCCATATAAACAATATAAGTCTCCGGCTCTTAATTACACATTATAGCAAATACTTTTGTAAAGATTATTAGATGTTAAAAATACCATGAACACTGTGCACGTAATTGGCGCAGGAATTGCAGGACTAGCTACTGCCACAGAAATCGCTCGGAGAGGCGTACGTGTTATATTGTACGAATCTGCAGCTCAAGCAGGTGGACGTTGCAGATCCTTTTACGACCCCACTCTGGAAAGACATATAGACAATGGAAATCATCTAATTCTGGGAGCTAATCCTGCACTTTTTTCCTATTTAGATACAGTTAATGGACGTAATGGCTTATTTTGCAATAGACGCACTGAATTTCCTTTTATAGATATTAATAGCGGTCTTCGATGGACCCTGCGCCCAAATAAAAGCGTTATTCCTTGGTGGATTTTTGCTCCATCCCGTAGAGTACCAGGATCGAGTTGGTCTCACTATTTATCTGCGTTAAAGCTCTTATGGTCCTCTGATTCTGATACCGTCGCTGATACCATAGATACATCTAATCCTATTATGTCTCGTCTTTGGGAACCAATTACAGTAGCAATACTAAATGCACCCACTAGTGACGCATCGGCGAAACTATTGTGGCCGGTTATTAAGTTAACCTTTGGTCAAGGAGAGGCTGGAAGCAGGCCTTACGTGGTTAAACGTGGTTTGACACATGACCTTATAGAACCAGGGACGAAATATATCACAAAACTAGGTGGAAGAATTTTGCTTAATAAAAGACTTCGAGAAATTAGTGCTACAGGGGATAATATTACGTCTCTCATTTTTTCATCCGATACTGTTAATCTTACCAATAATGATAGCGTAATTTTGGCACTCCCCCCAATGACTGTATCTCAATTAATTCCTGAAATTTCTGTACCAGTTGGCAGTAGAGCGATCGTAAATGCACATTTTAGACTAGATAGACCAATTCAATTACCAGGAGGTAATCCTTTGCTAGGAATAGTTGGCGGAAATGCTCAGTGGTTGTTTACACGTAATGACGTTGTCTCAGTAACAGTTAGTGCAGCTGACGAACTCGTAAATTTAGAACAGAACGAACTTGCAAGGTTACTTTGGAATGATACAGCAATTGCACTAGAACAAGCAAAATTGCCTATCCCTCCAACAAGAATTATAAAGGAAAAACGGGCAACTTTTGCACAAACACCGAATAATGTTCGTCGACGCCCAGGAAGTTTAACTCGATATAATAACCTGTTTCTTGCTGGTGATTGGACAAATACCGGACTTCCTGCGACGATTGAAGGAGCTATACTTTCAGGCCAAATAGCAGCCGATATTGCAGTTGGTTAACCTCCATAATATACAATAGGATATAAACTCTACCCTAAATAAATTTAAGTAAAGCAATTGAAACACTCGAGCAATCCACTATGTTTGTTTCCTAGTGAGAATGAAAGGAAGACCGTCGTAATGAAAAATCCACTTGAATCATTATCAAATACCGTGGTGATGGGAGTTGTCCTTACAGTCATTATGGTGGCCGTACTTGCGGCAATCGCTTAATGGTAGAAAGGAGCGCATCATGGAGATGAACTTATTTGACGAAGTATGGGGTCTGTTTATGATCCGTTGGCTACATGTCGTAAGCGGCGTCATGTGGATTGGCCTCCTCTGGTACTTCAATTTTGTACAAATTCCCAATATGCCAAAAATTCCTGATGATCAGAAACCTGCTATTGGCAAGGTAATAGCTCCTGCCGCATTATGGTGGTTTCGTTGGGCTGCATTAGCTACCCTGATTACCGGGTTAATTTTAGCTGGGTGGCAAGGCTATATTGTCGATGCTATCACTCTGGGAATCGTTGGTGCCGTCGACGATGCTTTTGTTGTAAAACATACGGCTGTCGGTATCGGCATGTGGCTAGGAATAATAATGGCATTTAATGTTTGGGGGATCATCTGGCCCAATCAAAAGAAGGCTCTTGGAATAATAGAAACAGATGCGGATAGTAAAAAGAAGGCTGCAAGAACAGCAATGCTATTTTCCCGAACTAATACCATGTTATCAATCCCAATGCTCTATGCCATGGTATCTGCTCAAAATATATACTAGAAAATTTTATTATTTTAAATCGTACAAAAACCGGGTTTTCTTTCGGAAACCCGGTTTTTATTTTTAAATTGGGATTAAAGCCACTCCAACAAGACGATCCTCTGACATCATAACATTATATGTTCGACACGCAGCTCCAGTTTCCATTATATCTATATTAACGCCACCGGATTGAAGTAAAAAACTTACAGCTTCTTTAGGGATCATTGGAATATTTGCACCTGACCCAATCAATAAAAATTCTATCGTTGGAATTTTGGAAAGTATGAACTTAATATCATTCTCACTAATTACATTAATATCGATAATAGGCCAGGGTAATATATCACTGGGAGAAACAATTAATGCCCCCCCGTAAGACTGTCCACAAATTATAAAACTGCCGTTGCCATAATCGTCAATATAGTTCTTGTTGGCTGGTATTTCCGGTGAGATATCCATCAGAATGTAAAACTAAAACCTCTGTTACTTTTTTCGCCGTTTGGCTTTTCTTTTACGAGCTAAGGCTGCCTTACGGTTAGAGCGGGATTTATTGCGCTCTGTTTTACTACCGCCCACTTCGTCTCCCCCTTCATCGGGTACTGATGGTAAATTTGCAAATTTTTTCAGCCCTTCGTCCTCTTCTAATTCGACGCTCTCCACAGCTTGAGTTCGCTCCGCAGCCCCGAAACCTGCCTTTTCTACACTCTTATTTCGAACAGGTTTTATATACAATAATGTCGAACCAGCTATAAAAACTGAGGAATATGTACCAACTATTACACCCCACACCATCGCAATAGTGAAGTCCCGTATTACCTCTCCACCAAAAATCAGGAGTGCTGCTAATGCCAATAAGGTTGTCAGAGACGTTATTACCGTTCGTGAAAGAGTATCATTTACACTTACATTAAGTAATTCAATTAAGGGCATCTTCTTATATTTACGTAAATTTTCTCTGACTCGGTCGTAAACAACCACTGTATCATTCATTGAATAACCAACAATTAGTAGAATTGCTGCAACTATAGCCAGATTAAATTCAAGCCCAAATAATGCAAATAATCCCATAGTCAACATTACGTCATGAATTAAAGCAATAATGGCTCCAATTGCGAATGGCAATTCAAAGCGGAACCAAATGTAAACAAGCATAAGAGCTATTGATAATACTATGGCAATTATACCTGCTTGTATTAATTCCGCTCCGACCTTTGGCCCTACAAACTCAGTTCTTCTGTAATTAAACTCTCCTCCCAAATCATCAGTAAGAGCTTTTCGTACCAGAGTGATGGCTGCTTGCTGCGCCTCTGCCCCCCCCTCCTGACGTTCAATTCTAATCAAAACTTCTGTATTTGAACCAAATTCTTGAAGGCTTACCTCTCCTAGCCCCAAATTGCCAAGTGTAGCCCTCATACTACTAATATTTGCTGGTTTATTAGTTCCTAATTCGATTAAAATACCCCCCTCAAAATCAATACCAAAATTTAATCCTTTGGTGGAAATCAAAGCAAGAGAGCCAATAATGAGAATAACTGAAATCGCAAAAAATAAGCGATGAACTCGTAAGAATGGAATATCAGTATTTTCAGGTATTAACCGGATCCGACGCATAGAGCACCTAAAGTGGTATAACTTTTGGTCGTTGACTCTTTAACCACCAAATTAAAATGTACCTACTCAACAACATCGCTGTAAACATCGAGGTAAGAATACCTATTCCTAAGGTAACAGCAAAACCTTGTACAGGCCCTGAACCAAATAGATAAAGGACTACTGCAGCAATTAACGTCGTCAAGTTTGAATCAATAATTGTTTTAAATGCGCGCTTATACCCAGCTTCCATGGCAGAAATAGGGGATCTTCCGCTTTTTACCTCTTCTCTTATACGTTCAAATATTAGACCATTTGCATCTACTGCCATACCAATAGTTAGAACAATTCCTGCTATTCCTGGTAGTGTTAACGTTGCCTGAAGCAAAGAAAGAACACCAAGAATAATAATTAAATTCAATGTTAATGCTAAGTCAGCAACCAACCCAAATAACCCGTAATAAAGAAACATAAAAATAATAACTGCTGCTAATCCGATAAGGCAGGCAAGCTTTCCCGCTTCCACAGAATCTGCCCCTAAATCTGGACCAACAGTTCTTTCTTCTAAAATTTTCATTGGAGCTGGCAATGCCCCGGCTCTAAGCAGCAAAGCTAAATCCTTTGCTGTTTGTACGTTGAAACTACCACTAATTACACCACTACCACCGAGTATAGCTTCCCGTATAACAGGCGCGCTAATAACCTTTCCATCAAGTACAATCGCAAAAGGTTTGCCAACATTCTTCTGAGTTACACGACCAAACTTTTTTGATCCACTTGCATCAAACCTAAAACTTACAACAGGTTGATTGTCCTGAAAGGTTGGTTGAGAATCAACCAACGAATCTCCATCTACCATTATACGTTTCCGAATTGGATACATTCTTGGATTTCCCACATCATCCACTTCATCGTCTGAAGGTAATTTCATAGTGCCAGGTGGCAGTTTTCCACGCACTAAATCTGTATCAGCAACGGTTTGATCGACCAAATGAAAAGAAAGCTTTGCAGTTTTACCAAGGAGCCTTTTTAGACGCTCAGGGTCATCTATACCAGGCAATTGAACTAATATACGGTCATCGCCTTGCCGTTGAATTGTCGGCTCACTCACTCCAGTTTCATCAATACGACGTCGAATAATTTCAATAGATTGATTTAACGCCGAACGTTTTTGTTCTTCAACCGCCTCATCACTCAGTGAAATGGTAAACTGGCCAGTATCAGTAACCTCAAGCCAAATTTCATCTTTATAATCAGAAAGTACGTCTTTTGCGACCTCTATATCCTCAAGTTTTATTAACCGGAATACTACTGTTTTCCCATCAGATTTGAGCCCTCTATAACCAATACGCTTTCCCCTAAGCCCTATCCTCGTATCGTCGACCAAGCTCTCAATTCTTTCAGATATCACCTGTTCAACCTGAACCTCTAAAAGAAGGTGTGATCCACCTTGTAAATCAAGACCTAGATTAATTTGTTGACTAGGCAACCAAGAAGGATACGTAGATTCCAATGATTTTTGAGTGAACAAGTTTGGCACTGCAAATAGTATGGAACCAGCGCAAACCAAAATTACAGCGCAAACCTGCCATGCCCTTACTCGAAGCATAACCTTCTTTATCTATCTAAAATAATTCTAATGATATTCACTGGTTATTATCTTTTTTTTCTGACGACTCGTCCTGAGTTTCTTCTTCAAACTCCTCATCATCGTCTAATTCTTCATCATAACGCTCATCAAACCCTTCATCATCTTCATCATCTTCATCAAAGTCTGGATCCGGGCGCCGAATCACATCCGATATCATCGTTCGCATTACTCTAACTCGGACACCCGGAGCAATTTCAACGAGTAGGTTCTCATCCCTAGATTTGATTACGTGGCCAACAATACCACCATTTGTGACAACATCATCACCACGCCGAACCTCACTAAGCATTGCTTTGTGTGCCTTTTGTTTTTTCTGCTGAGGCCGAATCAGTAGAAAATAAAATACTACAAAAATAAGGACTAGTGGCAATATTGCACCTATACCACCTAGACCACCATCACCTTCGCCACCCGCCCCTGGTTGCGGGCAGGCAGTTAAAGAAAATAGCACTAAACCAAGTAGAGAAAGTTTTCCTACTTTAGAAAACTGGCCAATTTTAGCAGATAACCGAGGCATAGCATCCCTCTCCTATTACTCAGGCCGGTAGGCCCAAAAAAAATATTCGATGCGCAAGATAGGCAATAATGCCCGTCTGGGCAAACAATATTACATCTAGCACCGTTGACCGAAACAACACTTGTGTTAATTTCGACGAAGTTTAAAAATTAATATATGAACGTATTATCTAATGATAGACAAAAGCACAAAAGATTTATTGCAAAGAATCACTGAAGCTATTGAGCGAATGTCGCCTCCTGAGGACAAACAAACTCCTTTGGATGAAGCAGACGCTTACATTTGGCACCCCAAAACAAAGCGCCTGGAACCTGTTTTAGACATTAATCGGATAAATATTAATCTACTGAAAGGCATTAACCAAATTCGAGACATACTTCATGAGAACACTCTTCGATTTGTTTCTGGTTACCCTGCAAATAATGCTCTTCTATGGGGAGCAAGAGGAATGGGAAAAAGTTCTCTAATTAAAGCAGTTCATGGCACCATTAACGAAGCTCAGCCAAAAAGTTTACTGCTCATCGAGATACACAGAGAAGATATACATACACTGCCTCAACTTTTAGGAAAATTGAAAAATAGTAAACGAAAATCGATATTATTTTGCGATGATTTATCCTTCGAAACAGATGATGCTACCTATAAGTCTCTAAAAGCGATACTTGAAGGTGGTATAGAAGGTAGACCAACAAATACTATATTTTATGCCACATCAAATCGTCGGCATCTTATGGCTCGAAATATGATAGAAAATGAGCAGCAAAATGCAATCCATCCAAACGAATCTGTGGATGAATCTATTTCTCTATCAGATCGCTTTGGTCTTTGGCTCGGATTTCACCCTTGCGATCAGAAAACTTATCTTGAAATAATAAGAGGGTATGTAAACTATTATTCTATCGAGATTTCAGAAGATCAGCTCAAGCAACAGGCGATGGAATGGAGTGTAACACGTGGTGCTAGGTCTGGTAGAGTGGCCTGGCAGTTTGTCCAAGATTTAGCGGGTCAAAATAAAAAAACATTAAACACTAAGGAATGAATCCTATTATTCTTGTTGAGCCAAATATGTAATAGGATTAACAGGTTTTCCATTGAGGCGCAGTTCAAAATGTAATTGCGGTGACGATACGTTGCCAGTGCTGCCAGCGTAGGCAACAATGTCTCCTCTACTCACTACGTCCCCACGCTCAACCGTCAAAGACTGATTGTGGGCATAAGCACTAATCCAGCCTCCAGTATGACGAATTAATAGAAGATTACCATAACCAGGCAACTCATTCCCCGAATATACGACTAAACCATTTTCTGAGGCACGCACAGGAGTACCAGTTGCAAGAGCTAAGTTAATACCATCATTATGCAAACCACCAGCTTTTGAGCCAAAGTCTGAAATAATTGGACCACGTGCTGCCCATAGAAATGTTCTCCCTGTCCGTGTCGGAACAACCTTAATTACACTCTTTTCTGGTTTTCTTTGTGTTTGTACTACTTTGCTCTGTTTTATTTGGTGACTTCTAGAAATTCGAGCAAGTACAGTTGGAATACGGAGACGATCTCCAACATGAAGTTGGTATGGAGGGGGGATATTATTCATCCTAACTAGTGCATTTAAATTTATCTCGTAGCTTCTTGTTAAGCTATAAAGGGTATCGCCCTCTTTCACTATATGGAACTTTTCGTTAGGTAACTTTAATAATTGCCCGACATATAGCTTAAAAGGAGTTTTCAAAGAATTTTCTTTAATTATGGACCTCACGCTAACCTGATAACGCCTTGCAATTTTATATACGGTATCTCCTTTGTTAACCTTTACTATATTTCTGTTATTTGATGCTCGTTTTTTGATACTTTTCTAAACGTTTTTAAATTTGAGAATATTTTGGGTATCAGCTACATTGCGTTCATGCATTTGAGTAATACTAGGCTTTTTTGTTGGCTTTGGTACTTTAGTTTTTGATGAATAAATACTTCCTTTACCAATTTCAACAGGGGCGAGATTCTGATAGCAACCAATCAAAACAACCAAAATGATGCAAAAGCATATGTTTATAACAATTATCTGAGGATTGAGCCTCACTAGTTTATTTTCCATCAAATCCATGATTAAGACGTAACTTTTATGCACACATTTATCAGTTTTCTGGCGTAAGAGACGGTAATCCGTCCAATAATGGTACAAATCTAGCATCCATAAGTTCTTCCTGATCAAAACCATTTGACCGACGACGCAAACGCACGACCTTCTGACTTCTATCTTTTTTTACAATTGGAAGAATCATTATGCCATCTTCCCGAAGTTGGCTCACGAGTATATCTGGCAGGATTTCAGCTCGTGCCGTTACAATAATACGGTCAAACGGAGCCTGCAAAGGCCAGCCCTTACTTCCGTCTCCGATCTGAGGTACTATGTTGGTAATTCTTAATTCAGCAAATCGCTTTTCTGCTTCCTTAGCTAAACTAAAATGTCTTTCTATAGTATAAACGCGACGGCATAAATAAGATAGCACCGCTGCCTGATAGCCTGAACCAGTCCCGATTTCCAATACCTTTAATCTTGGAGCAAGTTTCAATGCTGCAGTCATGTAGGCAACAATTTGTGGTTGACTTATCGTCTGTCCACAATCTATCGGCAAAGCAATATTTTCATATGCTTGATCTTTAAACGCTTCAGGAACGAATTTTTCCCTAGGAACACGTTCTATAGCAGAAAGCACCTCAATATCGGAAATACCTTGCCTTCGAAGTTCCATCAGCAAACGAATTTTGCGTATGTCCTCAGTCAAGAAAGACCTTACTTAATTTTGTTAAACTGGGTTCATGGGTTAAATTCAGATGAAGAGGAGTAACACTAACAAAGCCATTTGCTAATGCCCATACATCCGTACCCTTTACAAGCTTTCTTCTTTCAGTTTTATCTAAACCAATCCAATAATATTTATTTCCTCTTGGGTCTATACGGTGTTTAAAGTCACCGCTGATGTGCTGATCGTCCTGTTTACAGACATGAATCCCTTTAACCTTATTTGCCGATAAGTTAGGGAAATTGACATTAATTAAAACACCAGAGCTAAAACCTTGTTGTGATACAGTTCGAATTATTTTTTTCCCCCAATGCTCTGCTGTTTTCCATTTAACAGCATTTTTTCCATTATCTACTTGACTTAGAGCTATAGAAGGAATGCCACAAAGCGTGGCCTCCATTGCTGCAGCAATAGTTCCTGAATAAGTTACATCATCGCCAATATTGCTACCTCTATTTACTCCAGATAATATTAGATCTGGTTTCTTCTTAAGAATATTTCGCAGAGCTAAATAAACGCAGTCGGTAGGTGTACCCGTAACCGACCAAGTGCGAGAATTAATTCTGTTAATTCTCAACGGCTGATGCAAAGTCAATGAGTGCGACGCAGCACTTCGTTCAGTATCAGGCGCAACAGTCCAAATATCATCTGTAAGATTCTCTGCAAGTCGTTTAAGGGATTTAAGACCCGGTGAAAAAATTCCGTCATCATTAACCAAAAGGACGCGCATATTATTTAATCCGTTCTTTTCCACCCATTCGTTCCCGTAAAATTTCTGGTATCGTGACTGAGCCGTCGGGATTCTGATAATTTTCCAGTACTGCAATTAGTGTTCGGCCAACAGCTAACGCCGACCCATTTAAAGTGTGCAGGAACTCAGTACCTTTAATCTCCTTACGTTTATAACGAGCATTCATTCTCCTAGCTTGAAAATCTCCGCAGTTAGAACAGCTAGAAATTTCTCTAAAATTCTCCTCTCCAGGTAGCCATACCTCAATGTCATAGGTCTTACAGGCAGAAAAGCCCATATCGCCTGATGACAGAAGCATTGTGCGGAATGGCAAATCAAGACGTTTTAAAACCTCCTCAGCACACGAGGTCATCCGTTCATGCTCAGCACCTGACTCGTCGGACGAAACAATACTTACTAGTTCTACTTTTCCAAATTGGTGTTGCCTAATCATACCTCTCGTGTCTCTACCTGCTGCGCCAGCTTCTGCTCGAAAACACTGCGTATAGGCCACATAACGTAAAGGTAATTCTTCAAAATTTGAAATTTCTCCTGCCACCAAATTAGTTAATGGCATTTCTGCAGTAGGAATTAACCAATAATCATCTTTAGTTTTAAATAGATCATCCTTAAATTTTGGAAGATTTCCCGTTCCATATGCAGTGTTTTCACGAACTAACAATGGTGGAGCAACTTCTAGATAACCGTGTTCCCTTGTATGTAGATCAAGCATAAAACTAGACAGAGCCCTTTCTAGGAGCGCTAAATCACCATACAAAACTACAAAACGAGACCCAGATATCTTTGCCGCCTTTCTGAAATCCATTAGTTCCATTGCCTCACCGATTTCATAATGCTTAGATATAGTACTTCCAATTTCTGACTTTTTGTTACCCCATCGACGAATCTCAATATTATCTATAGCGCTTGTTCCAACAGGCACTTCAGAACTCGGTATGTTGGGATAAACAGAGAGGGCAGAATTCAACAGCTCCCGAGCCACTCTTTCCTCTTCCTCACAAGCATGGAACTTCTCTTTTAACATCTCAATTTCAGACAAAAGATGCGTTAAATCCTTACCATTTTGCTTCGCGATACCAATGGCCTTGGAATTACTATTTCTTAATTGTTGCAAATTTTGCAACCTAGTTTGCGCTTCACGTCGCTTAGAATCTAATTTGATTAAGTCCACCGAAGCAGCTTCCATGCCTCTGGAAACCAAGCCCTTATCAAAAGCATCTGGGTTGTCGCGAATCCATTTTATATCAAACATTTTTTAACAGAACGCCTTGGCGTTCCCCAAAAATTAAAGAACGCCATCCTTGATACCCCGCCCACTAGCTTCGATCGACGTTAAAATCCGTTTCTTCTGATTCATCATCCTGCGCAAGTATAGCATCCAACTCTGCCATTTCAGCCTCTTCTGCTGCCCGTTTTTGCGCCCTCTTCTTTTCGACTATTTTAACTAGAAAAATGGAGACTTCATAGAGAAACAGCAATGGAACCCCCAGACCAACCTGACTAATAAGATCAGGTGGAGTCAAAGCCGCTGCAGCAACAAATACAATAATAATCGCATACTTCCGTTTTGCTTTCAGGCCTTCCGACGAAACAATGCCAACTCGCCCCATAAGAGTGAGCATTACTGGCAATTGAAAACATATTCCAAATGCGAAAATTAATTTAATTACCAATGAAAGATATTCGTTCATCTTGGGCAATAATTCGGTAGGTACTTTCCCATCTGCTCCCGCCGTTTGAAAACCAACAAAGAAGCTCCAGGCTTGTGGAAAAATGAAAAAATAAACTAGTGCGCCTCCTGCAAAAAACAGAATAGGTGTAACTAATAAAAATGGGAGGAGCGCACTTTTTTCGTTCTTATAAAGACCTGGTGCAACAAACATCCAAAATTGTATTGCAATAAAAGGAAAACCTATAAATAGAGCGCCATAAAAAGCAATTTTTAGTTCCGTAAAAAATGCCTCCAATAGACTAGTATAAACTACCTTAGCGTCATAACCGGCATCTTCCATCGCAACTTGCAGCGGTTCTACTAAGAAATTAAAAATATCATTTGCGACAAAAAAGCATCCTATGAATGCAATTACTACCGAGATGATAATGTACATTAAACGTTTGCGCACCTCTGCGAGGTGAGAAACTAAAGGCGCTCTACTTTGCTCTATGTTATCTTCTGTTTGGTCTACCACAGGCCTAAGCGCTCGCGCCCTTTTCTTGATTTACGTCTGGTTTAATTGTTTCACCACCTGAAGGACTATCTGGTGAAACACCTCCGCCATCTTTGCTGCTTGCCTTTGCTGTCGTGCCATCATCTGCGCCAGACTGTTCAATGTTGTTCTTTACATCAGTAGCCTGATCCCCCAGTTTTTGTTTTGCCTCATTCAATTCTCTATTTGCATCAGCAATTTCTTTTCTCACAGCATCGAGCTCAGTCTGATCGGCAGCATCTTCAATCTGACGCTGAAAATCACGAGCATACGCACTAGCCTTACCTCGCCATTTTCCAACCGTTCTTAGAACTTTAGGCAATTCTTTAGGCCCCACCACCACTATGGCAATGCCAAGAACAATCAATATCTCTGTCCAACCTATGTCAAACATGGCCTTCACCGCGAATTGCGAACATCAACCTCACCAAATCGCACAATATTAAACCTTTGTGTTCCTATACTAGGTTTTATAGGTTTCGTCTTTTTTTACATTCGCAGGATCTTCCGATGAAGCGTCATCAGCCTTAATAGCTTTCGTTTCCGCTTCCTCAGTCTCAGTAGATTTTTCATTTGAGGACGGGGTCGTGGACTGCCCGGTTTCTCCGTCTCTCATTCCTGCCTTGAAACTCTTGATTCCTTTTGCAAAATCACCCATTACTCGGGGAATTTTACCGGCGCCGAAAACCAGTACAACAACCAGAACAATCAGCACGATTTGCCATATTCCAAACGTCATTCAGGTACACTCCCAATCATTGATTACGAATTAACGAGGGTCTCAGAAAAACATTGTTTTCTAAATTTCCGCAACAATAGCGGTAAAGTGCGGCAGTTGGCTACACTTACTAATAAGCAGGGAACACAAAACTATAGGCTGGGTCAAGCCGAATGCGCACTCTTTTTCCTACCTTCCATAATTTCCCATTTTCAACCCAAACGGTCAAGAGGCTGCCATCTGCATCTAATTTTATATCTAACGTGCTTCTGTGTCCTGTAAATTTCACTTGAACAATCGTTCCATCTGGCAAACTACTGGCATTTTCATCATCAGATTCTAGCTTAAGATCACCGTGCCGAACCAGCACCTGCAGAGGGCTATCATCCGGAAAAGGAGCGCGCAATTTACCGATTGGGGTTACAACAATCCCTTCCTTTGCAATCCCTCCAAAAACATTCACATCGCCAAAAAATGAAGCTGCAAATACACTTTTTGGTTCAGTGTATAATTCAGTTGGAGTACCGCATTGAATGATTTCACCATTATTCATTAGCGCAATACGATCAGCCATTATCATTGCTTCATCAGAGTCATGCGTAACTAAAAGAGTCGTAATAGAAAAATCTCTTAGGGCTTCAATAGTATCTGCTCGGACTTGCTCCCTTAAACGACGGTCTAACCCTGAAAATGGCTCATCAAGTAGCATTACCAATGGTTGTGGCGCAAGTGCTCTTGCTAATGCAACCCTTTGCTGCTCTCCCCCGGACAACATGTGAGGGTAATTAGTGGCACGCTCCTCTAAATTTAACCTTCTCAATAGATTAATTGCCATAGATCGTTTATCTGCTCGATTACCTGCTCGAATGCCAAACGCTACGTTATCGATAACTTTTAAATGGGGAAAAAGAGCATAATCCTGAAACATAAGCCCAACTCTACGTTGTTCTGGACTCACGGAATAGCCAGGTCTTGCTACCTCTTTTCCAGCTAACCTAACACTTCCTGACTGAATAGTTTCTAAACCAGCAGCAATACGTAAACTTGTTGATTTACCGCAACCCGACGGTCCTAATAGACAAAATACTTCTCCTTGGGCCACCTCTAGGTTCAGTAATCTTAAAACGTGGTGATCTCCATAACTATGATCAATTTCATGGAGGATCAGTCCGTTTCCAAACTTATTGTCAGATTCACTTTTCACCAATATACCTCAAACCAATTTAATATATTCATATGGCCATATGAGTTCTATGCACATAACCGACAATATATTGGCGCTATTCTGAAAATAGAGACCCGTTCTCGCTAAAACTCAGCACCGCGCCTTGCAACTATACTGCAATTGCAACTCATTTTCAAAAATATTAAGATCTACACCGAATATGATGTAGACAGTCAGAAATAAAACAGCATAGCTTTCGGGCACAACGATCGAACGACGGTTACAAAATACTCAATTTAAAACTGTTATTCGTTCGATATTATTTCCTCTTCTTCAGCAAAAGACGCTGGCCCTAATATACCTTTTGAATCTAAATCAGTTTCTATAAGCCCGACTGCCCTAAGCTCATCTACACCAGGCAAATCATGCACATCAGCCAAACCGAAATGATTTAAAAATTCAGGCGTTGTAACCCAAGTTGCAGGTCGACCTGGTGTTTTTCGTCTTCCCTTGGGTTTCACCCAGCCTGCTTCTAATAAATTATCCAAAGTACCCCTGCTAAGTCCAACACCTCTTATCTCTTCAATTTCAGCCCTCGTCACCGGTTGATGATAGGCTATTATAGCCAATGTCTCTAAAGCTGCTCGAGACAATCTCCTGCTAACCTCCCGAAATACCGTCATATCCGTTGCTAAATCTGGAGCAGTTCGAAAAGCCCATCCATTTGAAACTTTTAGAAGGTTTATCCCACGGTTTTCATATAACCTGGCTAACTGTTCAATTAATGACTCTGCGTCTGCATCCACAGAAAGACAATCGCTAATTGTATCTAAACTTATCGGTTCTCTCGACGCAAACAATAGAGCTTCCAGTAATCTCAAATTATTATCAAACTCATTTTCTGTATAGTTTGCCATTGTTTCCCTTACTTTATCCCTTTAGCACTCTTCTTCTTTAATATAATTACGGTATTTAGTTTTGACTATCTGTCGGGTACCGTCGCAGATGAATACGGCCAAATGCCTTATTTTGACGTAACTCAATTTTTCCCTCTCTAGCTAATTCTAAACTTGCAGCAAACGTAGCAGCGACTGCAGCCCGCACCTCTTTTACGCCACGCAGATTAGATGGCAAAAAACAAGACAGTGTTTCCCATTTAGGTACGTCCTCTAATATTAAGGAAAGTCGACTATAAGCATCTTCTATCGAATACTGATTGTAGCTAATTATGTGTAAATTTTTCCCTCTCTCTTTATTTAATTTGTGTTCACTATACGACTTCAACAAATCATAAAGACTAGCCTCATATCGAACCTTTTTTAAAATTTTAAAGCTAGTAGGCACCCCACTAGAAAAAACAGACAAACCAAGCCTAGGTTGCTTCATTAATTCTTTTCCTAAGATTCGAATTCCTTCAAGATGACGAAGTCTTCGAGATAGAGATTCTGCCATCTCTTCACCACTTGGTTCGTCAATGTCTTCGTCAATGTCAGGTAAAAGAAGCCGTGATTTTATATATGCCAACCACGCCGCCATTACCAGGTAGTCAGCTGCAATTTCTAGCTTAAGTTCACGCGCTCTTGAGATGAATAACAGATATTGCTCTGCTAACTCTAGAATCGAAATCTTACTTAAATCAACTTTTTGAGACCGAGAAAGTGTAAGAAGAATGTCTAACGGTCCCTCAAAACCATCTAAATCTAAGATTAACTGATGTTCTCCGTAACCATTATCGTTATAACCTTCGAGAGTTTCAGAACCTGATGCGTCCACGATTTCACTCACAAGGTCACTCAACCTAACCCTAACACTGAGCCGAGCAGCATTATAACCCACTCCATAATTGGTGTTAAAATTGCAATTAACGGATTAAATGATAAACCAAACTTATCCGCGATGATAGGGATAACAATGAGAGTACCAATCAAGACTAAAAACCCATATCGCTCAGTACGTATAAATTTTGCTGAAAATGACCTTGGCATAAGACATACAGCAATTCGCCCCCCATCTAATGGCAAAATAGGTAACATATTAAAAACAGCTAAAATGATGTTTAGTTGCAGTCCAATCAATAACATCTTCTGCCACCAGCCAGAAAAGGTATCAGGCATTACAGGCAAGCTGAAAAATAAGAGAGCCCATATTATAGCCATTAGGATATTTGCCATGGGCCCCGCTAACGCCACCCAAAATAAATCTCTTCTCGGATTGCGGAATTTTGAAATATCAATTGGCACGGGTTTGGCATAGCCAAAAACAAAAGACGTCGTAAATAACAATATCACTGGCAGAATAATCGTGCCAAAGATGTCAATATGTTTAAGTGGATTTAAAGTGACCCGTTTCATCTTATAAGCCGTATCATCCCCCAACATATAGGCAAGGATACCGTGCGACGCTTCATGAATTGTTATTGCCGATAGAATTGGAATTATCCAAACAGCTAATTGAAATACTATGCTAGATTCAATTTCCATACTCAGGAAATAAATTTAATTAAATTATTAAATTCGTCTAGCAAACTACTGTAATTATTTAGTTTATCTCGTTTTTTTAAATTTATTGATTCACGCCAAACCTCCATTGTACCTGACTTTAAAAGGCCCGCCGCATCAGCGACTTCTGACATTTCTTTCATATCGCCATTACAATGCAATGCAACGTCGCAACCGGCATTTATTGCCATAGAAGCGCGATCTCTAAGAGATCCACTTAACGCCTCCATTGAAAGATCATCACTTAATAATATTCCCCCGAATTGTATTGTATTTCTTATTATTTCATCGACAATAACTTTAGATATTGTACCGGGCATACGCGGATCAATAGCGCTATATATTACATGAGCAGTCATCCCAATCGGCATATTAGAGAGACTACTAAATGGTATGAAATCAGATTTAATAAGTTCCGCGATACAGGAGTTAACAATTGGTAATTCGTGATGACTATCAGCTTCTGCCCTTCCATAACCTGGTAAGTGCTTAATGACCGGTATTACACCACCAGCAAAAAATCCATTACAGGTTGCCCTCCCTAATTCCGTAATAATCTCTGGATTGTTAGAAAAAGCTCTGGTTGAAATAACTGAATCTTTAGAAGTCATTGTGTCCAATACCGGTGCGCAGCATACATTGATACCAACTTGCTCTAGTTCAAAGGCAGTCAAACGTGCATTAATCCATGAAGCTCCCCGTGCCGCTGCCAAGTCCCTTTCTGCCATTTCTCCGAACATAGAAGCCGCAGGCAGAGTTCGCCAGTATGGAGAACCCATGCGAATTACTACCCCACCCTCTTGATCAATTAAGATTGGCGCATCTTCCCTACCAACAGCATTCCTTAAGTCACGAGTAAGGGCACTTAATTGCGTTGGAGAATCACAATTCCTAGCAAATAGGATAAAGCCAAAAGGCTTAATATCATTAAAAAACTCCCGTTCAGTATCAGTCAAGTACAATCCTGAACAACCAAAAATTGCGGCAATAGGATGCCCTTCCACCCCCTTGTCTGTAAAACTCCTATTATTATTTAACAACGAAACAGTTAACCTCTAATAACTTTAAGCGCTTGCACATATCCTCACTAATACTTCTAGTTAATAAGTTTAATATTCTTAATCGATACCAAACACCTTTCGCACCCAAGTCAACTTTCACAACTTGTACTACTCTAGAATCAAGAATATTCTTGTGGGCTTTTGTAATACGCAGAGCTTCACCAAGCGCTAACTTTTCGTTTTGGGTTGCTCCAACTTGTATTTTATACAAATCATCTTCAGCCTGAATATTTTTGTCATTTTCTAAAGATTTGGAGGTTTCGACTGAGCCTTCTTGTTTTTCAACCACTAGAACCTTGACATCGGAAAGTTTTTTGGGCGACTGTGTTATTTTTTTAACTGCTTCTTTAGAACTCTGATCCTCTACGTCAGTATTTTTCTTTCCTGAAACTACGAAAGATGGCGCTTCAGTTAATCGAGTTGTTTTCTTCTCAATTTCAGGCTTGCTTTCTTCACTCCACTCTGGAAGTTTTATTGGTATCTCTGGTGCAGGCAACACCTTCACTCTAGTACCCTTGGCTTCCAGAGATGAGTTTTTTAAGATTTCAACATCTGGATAAAGTATTTCTACACCTCCGGGATCATCTGGTTTTACTTTAGTAGGGCCATCCGGAGAAATAATTAGTGGGACTGTGTCTCTATTTTTGTAACTTCCAAGGTTTGGTGCACTTAAAGCCCAAGCAATCCCAACTATTATTGTTGCACCCAGTAAAATCCATACCGGCAAGGACCTTATAGTACTGCGAGATTCCTGCATTATTTAATCATCCATATGCATTTGACTTTTTTTTAATGTTGATACGCAGACCAAATTACATTTCTTCGAGAGCTTTTACTGAAAAGATGTCCAATCCTGTTGAAATTATGGAACCCGTTGCTTGGATTAGATTCAATCTAGCTCTAGTAACTTCATTATCATCAGGGATAATAAATTTTAATGAAGGCTCAAGATTTCCCTTGTTCCAAAGCGAGTGAAACGTTGACGCCAATTCCTGTAGGAAAAATGCTATCCTATGTGGTTCGTGAGCTCGTGCCGCTGCTTCTAAAGTCCGGGGCCAGTTTGCCAGCTGTTTAATGAGGTTAATCTCATCTGCATCATTGAGGCAATTCAAATTTGAGAATATTGAACCGTCAGTACCTGAAATTAGATCCGGAAACTCCTCATTTGCACGGCGTAAAACTGACGAAATTCTAGCGTGAGCATATTGAACATAGAATACTGGATTATCCTTTGACTGCTCTACAACTTTTGCCAGATCAAACTCGAGAGGAGCATCATTTTTTCTGGTCAGCATAATAAATCTCACTACGTCCTTTCCAACTGCATCTACCACATCCCTTAGGGTAATAAACTGACCCGATCTCTTAGACATATTTACCGGTTTTCCATTTTCGGTAAGTTTAACCATTTGACATAATTTTATGTCTAAGGAGGCTACATCCTCAGTTAGCGCTCTAACAGATGCTTTTATTCTTCTTACATACCCTGCATGGTCAGCCCCCCATACATCTATCATATTTTCGTAGCCCCTTTTAAACTTATCAAAATGGTAAGCAATATCAGTGGCAAAATATGTCCAACTTCCGTCGGCCTTCTTAAGCGGTCTATCTATCTCATCGCCATAGTCAGTGGATTTAAATAAACTTTGCGAGCGCTCTTCCCAATCGGTCAATGGTTCTTTTCCTTTTGGTGCGTCCAAAATACCCTCATAAATTAACCCGCGCGATTCAAGATCCTCGAACGTAGATCGAACAAGTCCATTTTCAACTAATGAACTTTCTGAACTAAAAATATCATGTTTAACGCCAAGAACATTTAGATCCTCACGTATACTATCCAACATTGTCGCAACTGTAATTTCACGAAATATACCTAGCCACTTCTGTTCAGGTAAATCGACATACTTATTTCCGAATTGGCATGCTAATTTTTGACCTACAGGAATTAAATAATGTCCAGGATATCCATCCTGAAAATCGCTCTGTTCAATATTAACCCCTAATGCTTCCAAATATCGTTTATGGGCAGATCTCGCCAAAATATCTACCTGAGACCCTGCATCATTAACATAATACTCTCTGGTTACAGAATATCCCATATATTCTAGAAGAGTTGACAAAACATCTCCAAAAACTGTGCCTCTGGCGTGACCCACATGAAGGGGCCCCGTGGGATTTGCTGAAACAAATTCAACATTGATCATTTTTCCAGATCCAATATC
>CAYRUX010000179.1:0-7367 GCA_964427515.1 uncultured Rhizobiaceae bacterium | reverse complement strand
AGATTATAATCAACATTACTACCAAAATTGATGCGAGTGTACGCACGTTCTAGTTACTCAACGAATTTATTAATGGCACAATTTTTTCTTTCCAATCTTTGGGACTAAGCAGGCCAATATGCTTGTAAATGATACGACCTCGATCATCTATTACAAATGTTTCAGGGACACCGTATACTCCCCAGTTGATGCCGACTCTACCGGTGATATCCCAACCAATTTGTTTGTAAGGATTTCCAAACTCACTAAGCCATTTTCTTGAATCTTCTTTTTGATCCTTGTAATTAAGACCCCAAATTGGGATTGAATTTTCTTCTGAAATTTCCATTAACAAAGGATGTTCAACGCGACAAGGGCCACACCAAGATGCGAAAACGTTCACCAGAGATATCCCACCTTCTTCTATATCTTTGTTAGTTAGACCCTTTTCCCAGCCTGGTATAGGCGGTAACGCGAATTGAGGAACGGGTTTATCAATTAAAGCTGACGGGATTTTATCTGGGGTGCCAGTTAGTAATTGCCATGCCAAAATGCCAGCTATAATTATAAAAGCTATGGGGATTAATATATACGGAAACCAATTTCGTCGATTGTTGGCATTTTCATAAGCAACATCGTTTCTCCCATCAGTATTTTCCTTGTTCATTGATTAGAATGGCTTTCTATGGGGTCGGAGATTGATTGTTGAGTTGACCGTTTTGGTGCACCGATACGATATTTGCGGTCAGTTAATGATATAATTCCCCCAATCACCATAATAAGCGCGCCAAGCCAAATCCAGGGAACGAGAGGATTGTAATAAATGCGAACAGCCAGACCTCCACCGGGTGACGGGTCTCCTATCGCTACATATATGTCTGCTAACCAGGTAGTCCGAATTGCGGCTTCGGTTGTGTCGGTACCTTGTACCCAATATTTACGTTTTTCCGGGTATAGAGTATCGACAATTTTGCCACCTTTTTTAATTAATACTTCCCCACGTTGTCGAGTGTAATTAGGACCATCTGAGGTTGTGACATTAGATAGAGTAAAATCATAACCAGCAACGCTAACACTCTCACCTATCTTCATCACTTGTACATTTTCAATTTGCCAGTTTGTGGCTCCAACTGCACCAGCGATTAAAATTGCGAGACCAGCATGTGCAAAACTCATCCCCAAAGCGGATCGGGGTAAAAATTTGGCACGTTGAAGACTGCTTAGGAAAGAAACGCGGAAAAGTTTTATGCGTTCTGAAAATTCAGTTGCAACGCCTGCAATTAACCATGTGGCGATAGTTAATCCCAATATTGCGCCCCATGGACCTCCTTTGAGAGCGACAAGAAGTATAGCTGTTAAGGCTGCGATACCAAAAGCAACAATCAGGCGTTGTCCAACGCCTAACACGTCCGCACGTTTCCAAGACATTAAAGGGCCTGCAGCGGCTAGCAAAATCAATGGAGCCATACTCCAAACGAAGGAAGACTCAAAAAATGGAGGTCCAACAGATACTTTTGTGCCGGATATAGCATCTAACACTAGCGGATACAGAGTTCCAATTAGCACGCTTGCACACCCTGTTACCAACAATAAATTATTAATTACTAATGCCCCTTCCCGTGATATTGGGCGAAAGCGCCCTGAGGCTTTCATGTTAGGTGCCCGCCAGGCATAGAGCGAGAGCGCACCTCCAATTACTATAATTAGGAAGCCAAGAATAAATACCCCCCTTGCAGGGTCTGCAGCGAAACTGTGTACTGACGTAAGCATGCCGGATCTAACGAGAAATGTGCCCATTAAACTTAGTGAAAATCCAAGTATAGCAAGCAGAACAGTCCAATTTTTCAAGGCATCACGTTTCTCAGCAACAATTGCAGAGTGTAAAAGTGCGGTAGCCATTAACCATGGCATGAAAGAGGCATTTTCATCTGGATCCCATAACCAGAATCCGCCCCAGCCCAATTCATAATAGGCCCACCAGGATCCAAGAATTATTCCAGCGGTTAGGGCAGACCAGGACAACAGGGTCCATGGTCTCACCCAGCGCGCCCATGCCGGGTCGATCTTCCCTTCAATTAAAGCGGCGACAGCAAAGGAAAACGCTACAGAAAGGCCAACATAACCGAAGTATAGTAGCGGAGGGTGGAACGCCAGGCCTGGGTCTTGTAATAATGGATTAAGATCCCGGCCATTTAGAGGTGCGGGGTCAAGGCGTAAGAATGGGTTTGATGTTGCAATTAAAAAGACGAGAAAACCCATTCCTATTAGCCCTTGGATGGCAAGTACTCTCGCTCGTAATGATGGAGGTAGGTTTGTTCCAAGGCCAGCGATAGCTATACCGTAAAAGGCAAGAATCCAAACCCAGAGCACCATGGATCCCTCGTGATTGCCCCAAACTGCAGTAAATTTGTATATTAAAGGCTTTGCTGAGTGGGAATTTTCGAAGACATTTTTAACTGAAAAATCAGAAGTTACGTAACAGTACATAAGACATGCTAAAGCAAGAGATATAAAAATAAACTGGCCGGCCGCTGCGGAGCGGGACATAGACATTAACGGCACATTTACTTTCCAGGCACCAATAAGGGGTAGTGTTCCTTGAATCAAAGATAGGCTTAGAGCGATAATTAAGGATAAATGGCCAATTTCAGCTATCACTTTTTAGTCTCGCTACCTTGCCACTTACCAGACTCTTTGAGGGCGTCCGCTACCTCGGTAGGCATGTAATTTTCGTCATGTTTTGCGAGTATTTCCAGAGCATAAAAACTATCATTTTTCATATGCCCTTCTGCTACAACCCCTTGACCTTCTTCAAACAAATCTGGCAGAACACCGTTGTATGTTACGGCGACGGTCTCTGATAGGTCCGTTATATTAAAGTGCACAATTAGGCTGTTATCTTCTCTTATAACGCTATCTTCCTCAACCAAACCACCTATGCGCAGGCGTTGGTCAGATGAAAAATTTTGGGCATGGATTTGTGAAGGGCTAAAGAAAAAAACAAGGTTATCGTCAAATGCAAGCAAAATAAGTGCTGCCGCAATGCCAAGACCCGATATCCCCAGTCCTATAAATAGCATCCGCTTATGCTTACGTTTCACGGTTACTCCCCTTCGTTGACGTTTCCGTTACGACGACGTCTTATACCTTGTTCTGCCTCTAATTGCTTCAAAGTTGACTCACGTTTTTTAAGACGGAGAAAGCTAAAAATTACAAGGGCTATTAGGATAATTGCCCCAATTCCGAACGCTGGCCAGACATAGGCGGCATAACCACCCATTTCAAAAAAAGACATAATTGTCAGAACTCGTTGTGAATTGAATTACTTTCTTAGTTTATCAAAACAAAAATTTTAAATTTAGTCTCTCATAATAAATTGGTACGATTTAATTTACATCAAGGTATTAAACTTACTCGGTATATAACGCGAAATCACGCTGACATGTTATGTTGATCCACTTGGATCATACGCAGATTGCGAATTCGCCGATCAGCAATTTCTGCTCGTAAACTTATAATGAGTAAAACCAAATAATATGCTACGAAACCCAATATCATAAGGAGTAATGGGGCGATCATTGAAGAATCCATAGATGGTCGATCAAATTTAGAAATTGTAGCTGGTTGGTGCAGGGTATTCCACCAGTCAACTGAAAACTTTATAATGGGAATATTCACTATTCCAACCAAAGCGAGAATGCCCGATGCGCGTGCCCCTTTAGTCGGATCATCATATGCGTTACTCAACGCGATATAACCTAGGTAAAGAAAGAATAATATAAGCATTGAGGTAACTCTGGCATCCCATACCCACCAGGTTCCCCACATGGGGGCGCCCCAAAATGATCCTGTGACAAGACTAATAAGGGTGAAAGAAGCACCGATTGGTGCGCTGGATTTTGCTATAAGATCAGCTAATGGGTGACGCCAAATAAATCCAGCTGCAGCGGCTAAAGCTATGATCACATAAATCATCAGGCCCATCCACGACGCTGGAACATGAATAAATATTATGCGGTATGCATCTCCCTGCCGATAATCTTCTGGAACTACACCGAGCCCTAAAACCAGAGCACTTATTATAAAAGTAAGAGCAACTAAGACGAGCCAAGGAAAAAGATTTTTTGAAATCCGTACATAGAGCCCTTGGTTGGCGAGAAATTGTAGTTGAAGTTTTGCGCCCTGTTTTTTTTCTGTCATTCCAATACCAAACCAATTTAAAGCTATTCTACAGCCATTCTTAACGCTGCCGCACTTGCCCAGGGTGCCAGTAATAAAGACGCAACAAGAGCCGCAGCAAGAATTAAAAGATTTGCGCGTTCACCAAAGCCGAATATTGCACCTTCTATTGCTCCGGTAGCAAATATCAATACAGGAACATATATGGGAAGTACTAGAAGAGAAACTAGAATACCTCCTCGTCTGGTTCCAAGTGTAAGAGAAGCTCCAATGGAGCCGATTAAACTAAGGATAGGTGTGCCAAGCAAGAGCGAATACATTAGAGTGGGAAACCCACTCATATCCAGATTTAATAAAATAGCTAATACGGGAGTTATCACTATTAGTGGGAGACTTGTGGAGATCCAGTGCGCTAATACCTTCGCAATAGTCACTAATTCTAAAGGTAGTGGCCCCAATATAATTACTTCTAAGCTGCCATCGTCATAATCGTCTTGAAATAGGTGATTTAGAGAAAGCATGCTAGCCAAAAGAGCACAGACCCAGAGTACGCCCGGAGCGATCCTTTCGAGCAATGCACTTTCTGGACCTACACCCAGAGGGAAAAGTGTTGCCGAAACTATAAAAAAAACAACCGCCATAAGGCTTCCAATGCCCCCTCTGATTGCCAGCCGGAGATCCCTTTTTATTAAGGTAAGAAACGCCATCACCATGAGCCGTAATCCAGATCGACCATGGGGGTTCCTTGGGGGTTTTCGAAGGCAGATTTCAAGGGTTTAAAATTTGACATACTAATATTTTGGGAATTCGGCAATGAAATTCGAGTATGGGTTGCAATAACAACAATTCCACCATCAGCACGATGAGTAGCAAGCATATTTTCTAAACTATTTATTGATTTTTCATCTAAGCTAACGCTTGGTTCATCCAAAATCCATAACTGGGCTGGGGCAGTAAGTAGACGCGTAAGAGACAAGCGGCGTTTCTGACCGGCAGAAAGAAACTTACCGGGAATTTCCGATAACGTTTTCAGGTCAAGTAATTCAAGAATATCTTGATTTGGTTTTTCATATCCTTTTGATGCTGCCCAGAAATTTAAATGTTCGGAGACTGTTAAGTTTGGTTTTATAGCGTCCAAATGGCCGACATAATGGATTTTTGAGCGATATGTGTCTACATTATCAAAGATATTTTCTTTGTTATATTGCACGTGGCCAGATTTGGGCTTAAGAAATCCGGCCAATATTCGTAATAGACTTGATTTTCCCGATCCATTTGGCCCGACTAAGGTTAAGGCGCCACCCTTAGATAGTTCAAATGTAAGGTTTTGAAATATTAACCTGCCCCCTCGAAAGCATTCAAGGTGATGTGCGCTTATATCCATACCTGTCTTTTTCAAGGGTCAGTCTCCGTTTTAAACCGAATGATGGGAGTCTAAAAACGAGTTATAATTATAACCTAAAATATTAATTCGTGCTTCCATGTAATTTGTATTAGATGGTATGAAAGTAAAAAGAGTCTCTAATTTTCAATTTTCATAATTTTATTTATGGGTAAGTTCTCAAACTCCATCTTAGAAAAAAGTCTTAATAATAACTGTATAGTTTCATCGGTGAAGCTTTATGTCGATGGGCATTCGATTCAAGTTATGTCATATGGGGTGGGGCGGGTTGAAGCTGCCACCTTGGTATTTTTGCATGAAGGATTAGGAAGCATTTCGCAGTGGGGTCAATTTCCTTTTGAGCTTGCTCAGTATGTGGGCTGTAATGCAATAGTTTATGATCGTTTTGGTCATGGTCTTTCTGATTCCATTCCAATCGTAAAGGGAACAGATTTTTTGGAGCAAGAAGCTAGAACGGTTTTACCAGAAATTATCAAAGCGCTTAATATTAAGAGGCCAATACTATATGGCCATAGTGACGGTGGGTCCATAGCGTTGCTATCAGCAGCATATTTTCCGAATCAATTTTTGGGGGTTATAACCGAAGCTGCTCACGTGTTTGTTGAGCCTGTTTCAATAACTGGTGTAAAAGCAACATTGGAACGATATATTGAGGGAGGACTAAAATCCGGATTGGAAAAACATCACGGTGAAAACACGGATTCAATGTTTTATAGTTGGGCCACTGTGTGGTTATCGTCAGAATTTCAAAATTGGTCTATACCTATGAAAACATTAGGCCAAATTAATTGTTTAGTATTAGCTCTGCAGGGTGAGGATGATGAGTACGGTACAGGTGAGCAACTTCAAAGAATTGAAGAGGGAATAGGGTCTGGGGTCACCAAAGTGTGTATTCCTAACTGTGCACATATTCCACACAATCAGGCTCGTGATTCGGTAATGGAGCATACAACTAAATTTATAAGAGATTTAATTAAACCTACTTCAATTAAATGATTAGTTGTTAATTGCTTAGGGTGCTTGGTAAAACGGGTTTAACGTAATTTGTATCTAATATTTTATTAGGTATAGGTAACACAAAATTAATTATTCAATTAATAGAATACGGGAGATATTCTTGTGACAATGTTTAGTCAGAATTCCTTTGATGTCTGCCGTGTTTTAAATGTGGGCGAGCGTAACTACCAATTTTTTAGTCTTACGGCCGCCCAAAATGCAGGGCTTGGTGAAATAGATAGGCTCCCTTTTTCTCTCAAGGTTATATTGGAAAATTTATTACGTTTTGAAGACGGAAAGACCGTAACTCAGGAAGACATAAAAGGAGTTGCAAATTGGTCTCAAGAACGTCGATCAGAACAAGAGATTAACTATAGGCCAGCGAGGGTGCTTATGCAGGACTTCACGGGGGTTCCTGCAGTAGTTGATTTGGCAGCAATGCGAGCTGCAATGGTTGAGTTAGATGGTGACCCGGACAAAATTAATCCTCTGTCGCCGGTTGATTTAGTTATAGATCACTCCGTGATGGTTGATTACTTCGGGAATAATTCAGCGCTTAAGGAAAATACATCTGTAGAAATGGAGAGAAATTATGAACGATATTCATTTTTGCGATGGGGACAGAGGGCGTTTTCTAATTTTAGAGATGTTCCTCCTGGAATGGGTATTTGTCATCAAGTAAATCTGGAACATTTAGCTCAGGTGGTTTGGTCTAGTGAGGTGAAAACTGGGACCTTGGTGTATCCTGATACGTTAGTCGGAACCGATAGTCATACAACTATGGTTAATGGTTTGGCAGTTTTAGGCTGGG
>CAYRUX010000178.1:0-7336 GCA_964427515.1 uncultured Rhizobiaceae bacterium | reverse complement strand
TTGGGGCATTCGTTAGTTCTATCTCAATGCAGTCCGGTGCGCCAACATTTGGAACTCCTGAGGGTACTCTACTTTTGAATGGTGTGTCTCAATTAGCTCGACGTCTTGATATACCTTTTCGATCAGGTGGGTCATTTACCTCGTCAAAACTACCAGATGCACAATCTGCACAGGAATCAGCACAATCTATAATGGCGACGGTCATCTCTGGAACAAATTTTGTGCTTCATGCAGCGGGTTGGTTGGAAGGAGGGCTGTGTTCGTCTTACGAAAAACTTATTCAGGATGCAGATCAACTAGGGATGATGCATGTTCTTGCAGATGGCATTGACTTCAGTAAGGAAGGGCAGGCAATGGATGCTTTGCGGGAGGTTGGCCCTGGAGGACATTTTCTCGGCGCCACACATACTCAAAGGCACTTTGAATCGGCTTTTTTTCGTTCTGAAATTTCTGATAACAACTCTTTTGAGCAATGGGATATAGATGGTAGGAAGGACTCTGCGCAAAGAGCAAATGAGCGTTGGAAAGATATGCTTAATAAATATGAGCCGCCGCTATTAGATGAATCTATTGACGAGGCTCTCTTGGAGTTTATGGCTAAACGAAAGGCAGAATTTCCGGATAGTGCTGTCTAGATGACGAAAATAATATAAAGGTTTTATAATACGTTTTACCTAGTATTCGTCTGGAATGGGGCGTTGTTAAATTAATATTATGTTCCAGTGATCTTGATTATAATCATATAATACCGGTGTATTATTGCTTTGAAAATTAGTCATAATTGTTCAGATGTTGTCACGATATTCTAATAATTATTGGTAACATTTTAGCTTATTTTTCAATGAGTTATAACTGAAAATAGCTTTTTGTTATTCTGAATACAATGCCGCGATAGGTGACCTTCAGCCTGACTTAAATTTTTTAACTGGCGTAGCAGTTTCTAATCTTTGGGATATGGTCAAAAACGGAGTTTTGCCATTAGAGATATAGGCTGTATACTGTGGCATATGAGAAATTGGAGTTGTATGGCTAGAGTTTAATAATCAATTCCAACAAAAAGGTCAATTAATAGGCCGAATTTCTAGTTTTAGTTAATCAGGATAATTTTAATTATTCTGATATGGCTCTACTTACTAATTACAAATGGGAGAAGCATTGTGAAAAGAATTTTAATGGGCTTGGCAGCGGCTGGTTTGGCGATATTTATGTCACAGACTGCCTCTGCTGCTTGCGGTTCCGTCACTATTGCGGACATGAATTGGGCATCCGCCAGTTTCATGGCTAATGTAGACAAGATTATCTTGAACAAAGGTTATGGTTGTGATGCCGAGCTTGTGCCGGGTGATACCATGCCTACGTTTACATCTATGAACGAAAAAGGTGAGCCTGGTGTGGCGCCTGAGATTTGGGCGAATGCGTTTATAGATCCTCTGAATGCAGCAATTGCAGAAGGACGGATCCATACTGCGAATCCTGCTCCAATTTCAGGTCTTGGCGAAGGCTGGTGGATTCCTCCAAAAACAGCAAAAGATCACCCAGAGTTAAAGACTGTACTGGATATCTTAAATCACCCAGAGTTGTTCCCCTATAAGGAAGATCCTTCAAAAGGAGCTTTTTATACTTGTCCCGCAGGTTGGGGATGTCAGCTGACAAATGCTAATCTATATCGAGCGTTTGAGATGGAAAGCAAAGGCTGGGTTTTAGTAGATCCAGGTTCCGCGGCAGGTTTAGACGGGTCTATGGCGAAGGCTGTAGAACGTGGTGAAAACTGGTTCGGTTATTATTGGTCACCAACTGCGATGATAGGGAAATATAATATGGTTCCGGTTCCTTTCGGTGTAGATTTTGCAGGTAAAGAGAACTGGGATGGTTGTATAGTTAAGCCTGAACAGGAATGTGCTGATCCCAAGCCGTCCGCCTGGACAAAGTCTGAAGTTCAGTCTATCGTTACTGATGACTTTAAGAGCAAGGGTGGAGCTGCAATGGAGTATCTTGCCGCTCGCACGTATCCTGGCCCTGTTATGAATGGTATGCTTGTTTATATGCAGGACAATCAAGCGGATGGTGCTGATGCAGCTATCGAATTTTTAAAGTCGCATGAGGACGTTTGGACCCAATGGGTTTCATCCGACGTAGCAGCTAAAGTGAAAGCTGGCTTATAAGTATTATTCTAATGATGAAGAGCCCACTGATATTTTTGTATATCGGTGGGCTCTCATACTTTTGTAGAGGGTAAAATGGATTTTTTTCGCCCTCCGATGATGGATCGGCAAGAATTACGTGATCTAAAAAAATCTATTGATTTTGGATTTAAAGACTTTTCTCGTAATTATGGTGACGCGCTAGAATCTATATTTGACCCTCTTCTCTATTTTTTAGTTTGGTTTGAAAAATTATTAGTAGGCGCTCCCTGGCCTGTAATTCTATTTGTTATAGCAGTGCTGGCATGGTTTGGTGCAAGAAATTGGTTTGTTGTCGTTGGTTCGGTAATTGCCTTCCTAGTAATTGGCTATTTTGGGATGTGGAAGGATACCATGGCTACGCTAGCTATCGTCTCCGTATCAACTTTAATATGTATTGTTATTGGTATTCCCGTTGGGGTCGCAATGGCGCGATCTAATCGAGTGCAGTCTATCATTACGCCTATTTTAGATGTAATGCAGACAATTCCAAGTTTCGTTTACTTGATCCCCGTTGTTATGCTGCTTGGAATAGGAAAAGTTCCGGGATTGCTTGCAGTATGTATTTACGCCATACCACCGATTGTCAGGCTCACAAATTTAGGCATTCGTTTAGTGGATAAGGAGGTATTGGAAGCTGCAGATGCATTTGGAGCAAGCTACAAACAAAAACTTTTTGGAGTTCAAGTACCCCTTGCACTTCCAAACATATTTGCTGGAGTGAACCAGACAATAATGATGGCACTAGCCATGGTCGTTATAGCTGCGATGATCGGTATGCAGGGGTTGGGCCAACAAGTCTTAAGAGCAGTATCAAACCAATATTTAGCTCTAGGTTTCATGAATGGTCTTGCGATCGTAGCACTTGCCATAATCTTTGACCGTATTTCTCAGAATTATGGCAAGCGCTTGCAAAAACATCTTGAAGGTGGCCATGATGACTGAGCCTGCAGTAGAGATTCGTGGTGTATACAAAATTTTTGGTCCTAAACCAGATTCCGTGATTGAACATGTAAAGGAAGGCATGTCTAAACAGGAATTAATGGATAAGCATGGTCACGTGCTGGGTCTCGAAAATGTGGATATAGACATTCCGCGAGAGGGTATTCAGGTTATCATGGGTTTGTCGGGTTCCGGTCAATCAACATTGATTCGACATATTAACCGGTTAATTGAGCCGACCGCAGGCGAAATTCTTGTTGGCGGTAGGGATGTTCTCGCGATGAGTAAAAACGAATTACGTGATTTTCGGCGATTTGAGGCATCTATGGTTTTTCAGAGATTCTCTTTATTACCTCATCGTACTGTTTTAGAAAATGTAGTTTATGGTCTGGAAATTCAAAACATGGATAGGGTAGAGGCCAAGGAGAGAGCTAAGAAGTGGATTGATCGCGTTGGCCTAGCGGGTTTTGAAAGATATTATCCAGTTCAACTTTCTGGTGGCATGCAGCAGCGGGTGGGTTTGGCTCGAGCTCTAGCAACCGATGCTGATATTTTGTTAATGGACGAGCCCTTTTCAGCATTAGACCCTTTGATTCGAACAGATATGCAAGACATTCTGCTAAGTTTGCAGGAGGAGCTTAACAAAACTATCATTTTCATCACTCACGATCTTGATGAGGCGCTTCGTTTAGGTGATAACGTGGCAATATTAAGAGACGGGGTTGTTGTACAAAAGGGATCGCCACAGACAATAATATTAAAACCAGCAGACGAATATGTGGCAGCGTTTACTCAAGATATAAATCGTGGTCGAGTGTTGCAGGTAGGGTCTATTATGGATGAATTGAATAATGCCAAAGGGCCGAAAATTGAAAGCAGTATGGTGATTGAAGAAGCATTGCAAGTTCTCGTTCAGAATGACTCAAAAGTTGCCACAGTTGTCAAAAATTCTGCGGTGGTAGGTTCCATAGAATTAGATAAGCTTATATCTGCCCTTGCTCGCCCAGCAATAGGTAAGTAATTGGTTTTAGGTGCATAAATGAGAGAGTCGTTTTAAAACGTTAACTGGCGTATCATAAGGTATAATTCTTCTATTAATACTTACCTCTTTTAATCAGTGTCTATGATACCAGCTCCAGCACCGGTAAGGCGAGATTCATCTGTTGCTTTTATGAGCAAGCGCTCGGCATATTTACAAATGCATGTCCAAGTATTTCTGTCTACCTCAATTGTATTTTTCTGAGTGAGATATTTCAGATAAATACTATTTGATTGAGAGCTTAGCCTAATAATTTTTATAGATAATGAGGTTCGGCAAGCCTTGAGTAAATCAGACAGGCCACCCGAGGTAAAGGTTAAGCATCCCTGCGCGGAAAACCCAGATATTGAAGGCTTTTCATGCAGAGTCCAGCTGACACAGTTTTTTATATCTAAATTTTGTGAAGTTATTAGGGTCTGAAAAATGATAATTGCAGGGATATCAACATTATTTATATGTATTGTAGATGAATCGGATAGCTTTATGTGATTGTCTAATATCAAATCACAGACTGAAGTTACGCAGGCCAAAGCGGAAAGGGGTGTATTAATCTTTTCTGCAGAAAAATATCCTTGAAATGCTTGGTTTAAATCAAAGTTTGAAGATATATTTTTTTCTATAGCATCGAACGCTTTTGCAAAAGGTACAAGACTAGAAGAATGGTATTTTAGTATATTTTGCGCTGAATAGCCTAGCTCCTCGCCGATACCAAGAGGAAGTCCAACTCCAACCGTAGCTTTAGCAATTGTTGTTTTTACTTCATTTCTGGAGACACGCATCAGAATAATTTCGGTACTATTGGAAAACACCAATCGTCGGCGTCCTCGATGTTTAATTCGTTGCGGAGGGGGGCTCCTTGGGCAAGTGTAATACGCGTCCACAAATCCGATTTAGGATCAAACTTAGACGCTCCAAAATAAGCGAGTTTACTCCTAAGAATATCTATAGGACGACACTTGTTGGATATCATATTTCCCCTTATTTCAGAATAAGGGTAATGAATGGCCAATTGAGTGCGTTTCGTTATGTGACGTAATTCTGGATGAGACATAAGAAAATAAGTCAAAGAGATATGCTGTTCTGCTTTGGTGAGGGCACTATGTAAATCCTGAATATCCCTTGCTATACTGATTTTCATTTCATTTTTGACCCCTGTTTCATCAGTACGACGTCCCCGGCGTGGTTCAAGTTTTTCTTCTGAATAGTACCAAAAATATTCGCTCTCATCTGGGTCTTGAAAGTCTATTGCAAGAGCCCAATCATAATGTTTATTTAATGTTGAAAGTAAGGTTGCAACTTTCATGCCGGGGTCAAATGAGTTTTTTTCTTCAACATGGAGTGCCTCTCCCAGTTCGTCGACCAGTTCGGGGTAGGGTTCCATTAAAAGTGATACTAAGAGTTCATATCCCTCGATTGAAAGGATTTTTTCCGATTTCTTAAGCAATATATTCCAGGGGAATAACAGACTTTCGAGACCGCCACTATCAGAAATCAGTTGGGATATACTCAGCATATCGCTGTGCATCGTGGAAATTCTTTGTTTCTGGTCGTAGTCCTCAATATTCCATTCGGTTAAGTGCTGCGTGGCACGCTTCAACAGCATTTTGAAACGGTTTGTTTTTTCAGGGGTTGCTTTACGTACTGCTAATACTCTCGATAGAGCAATTTCTCTCGCCTCAAACCATTTGTGGATGAGAATTGGATGATCCACGAGAAATGGTGCCATGCCCAAACCAGTTGCATTACCCATACCTAAATGCCTTTTTAGGATAGTGTCAAGTTTAACAGCTTGGTTCGGTGCTTTGCATGCTGCTAAATAATCCACTAAGTCCAAACTAAATTCACGAATTAGATATACAGTCAGCATTTCCAATTGATACGGAGGTAAAAGTTCAGGACGAGAGGCATAGTCTGACCGGTCTGCTAGTCCAAACTTGCCATTTGCATAGACGGCAGTGGTTCTCATGAGATATCCAACGGAGTTAAGCACATATGGATCAGGTTGAGAGCCCTTAGCTAATTTGTCTACGATGTTTTCAAATAATCTCAGGCTTTTATTCGCCCGACTTAAAACCAGATCAGTTGCATTAAAGCGTCCTGATTCTTGTTTAACTGTTTGTTCGGCTAAGCGAACAATATCTCGTTCTGTTGGTATTCCGTCAAACAGAGTATAGGTTGAATCCCAATTTTGAGCTATTACTCGATCTGTCCGTTCTTTAGGGTTAAGGTAATGAGAAAAGCAAACTAGGCTATAGTAATTATTTGGCGTTTTTACTTGGTAAATAGCGGTGCCATAACCTTCTTTATCGAGGTCAAATTTTGTGCGACTTATAGCCCAATGTTCGGAGTGCATATGTCTTATTAAACGTCGCATAAAACTAAGTCGTGTTTGAAAACTTGCCCCTAATCTATCAAGTTTCATTACAGTACCTGATGATCGAATTTCTGGATTTGAGGATAATTGGCGGTCAAACACTTATGGATCCAATTCTGTTCCTGATGGTACAAATGATTTCTTGAAAAAATTAAACCAATTTTTTCCAGCAATTTTTGATATTTCCTGACCTGAAAACCCAACTTTACGAAGACCGTCTAAAACGTTTGAAAAGCCTTGATTATTTTGAAACCAAACGGGTTGTCCTGGAAATCCCGGAATCGAAGATATGACCTTCTCTTATAACCAAGTACCATTTCGCATCCATCCAACGACCGAATCTGGTTGATCTTGGCAGAGATCACTACCAAAGCCAATATGATCAATTCCGATCAGGTCTGCAGTTTTTGCAACCATATTGCAGAAATCATCTATGTCACATTCTGTGCCCATCTTTAGATGATGTGGATAAAAGGAAAATCCAAGCATGCCGCCACTTTCAGCAAGTTGTTTTAGTACTATGTCTGACTTGTTTCTGGGAACAGCATGCCATTTGGATGGATTTGCGTGGGTAATAGCAATTGGGCGCTCTGATAACTCTATTGCATCTAGTGTAGACTGGGTTCCTGAATGACTCATGTCTATCACCATACCAACACGGTTCATTTCTCGAATTACCTGTTTCCCCATGCGAGTAATTCCTGTGTCATTTTCTTCATAACAACCAGAGGCTAAGAGACTTTGATTGTTATAAGAAAGCTACATGAACCTGACGCCTAATTGGTGGCATATTTTAATTAA
>CAYRUX010000177.1:0-28234 GCA_964427515.1 uncultured Rhizobiaceae bacterium | reverse complement strand
CAAAACTGCATGTGTCACATAAGCATGTACTTCATTGGCCCCAGCAGTTTTTAATGCATCTGCGGCATTGCACAAGGTGCCCGACGAGTCGACTATATCGTCAACCATTACGCAGTTACGCCCCTCTACGTCACCTATGATATTCATAACCTCAGACACTCCTGCTCTCTCACGTCGTTTGTCTACAATTGCTAGATCAGCATCTAATCGGCTAGCAATTGCTCGCGCTCGAACCACTCCGCCAACGTCCGGCGACACAATCATTAAGTTTCCATTAGAGAAAGTTTTCTTTATATCAGCTATCATTTCACCAGCTGCGTATAGATTATCTACTGGTATATCGAAAAAACCCTGAATTTGACCCGCATGTAAATCTAAAGTTAAAACCCTATGGGCTCCAGCAGCTACTATAAGATTAGCTACTAATTTAGCTGAAATTGGAGTTCTTGGTGCTGATTTACGATCCTGACGGGCGTATCCGAAATATGGTAACACAGCTGTAATTCGCCTAGCTGAGGCCCGTTTGAGAGCATCTAAGCAAATCAACAGCTCCATCATATTGTCATTGGCTGGTGACGATGTAGACTGTATTACAAAAACATCCTCTCCCCGCACGTTTTCATGTATCTCGACAAAAATTTCATCATCTGAAAATCGATGTACGGTAGCCTTGGTAAGAGGAATACTGAGCGCAGCAGCAATGGCTTCAGCAAGTGGCCTATTACTGTTTCCAGATAGAATTTTCATTGGTTCAATTCTCCAATAACGACTACTAGTGATCACTAAAATTACCTGCGATCTTAAAATTACGCAGTGAGTCGCCATCACTTGTGCGGCGGAATGTATCAAGCCGGTCTTCGACTGTAAATGATATTGGTGTTAATAATTATCCGTTGTATCGCTGATTTACCTATTCACATTACAACGAATTATGAATCGGACTGCACATTTACACTGTTTTTAGCTATTACCTGCTCTAAATTTCCCTATTCCCTCTTAATATACTGTCTCGAAACGGTATCTTCTTGCTTAATCACGTCAACTTATCTTCCATCAGCTAGAATGAGAGCCAGTCACAATATAGACCTAAATATCATAGGTGGGCGTGATTCTTTTGTGCTCGCTAAAAGCAAAATTAAAAAATTAGCTCTGTCCTTAAAAGGGTTTTGGTAAGTTACTAGAAGCTACAACGCATCAAATGCAGATAAGACCCATTACCAAACACTTAAAGTGGTTAACAAGCTCGTTTCTACATAAATACACAACCGGCAGCGAGCCCAACAATTAAAAAACAAAAAAACATTATCATGTGTGGCATTTCAACCAGCTCCTATTCGCAACGAAATTGCTGAAACTAATCTACCATACCTATGTTCACCACGTTGCATATTACGTCGATAGCTAAAAAACGCTGATTCCTCTATATAAGTATCTCTTTGGATAGTATACACATCACTGATTCCCTCAGATTTTAGCCGAAAATTAACATAACCTGGCAAATCAAAAAGATAGTGATTCTGACGCGACGCTGGTCGAAAAAATTTCTCGCTAGCATTATTATCTTTAATAAAAGGCTGAGGAAAATCCTGACCAACTTCATATGAATCTGGCCCAATACATGGACCAATAACCGCTTTTATACTGGATTTACAAGCACCTAAGGTTAGCATTGCGTCAATTCCAGATGCGATCACGCCTCCCAAAGCACCCCGCCATCCAGCGTGCACAACACCAATTACATAATTTTTCAGGTCAGCAAGCAGTATTGGTGCACAATCGGCGGTTAATACACCTAGGATTATATCCTGCATATTTGTTACCAAAGCGTCTGCTATAGGAGCCTGATCGTAGCTCCATGCCTTCTTTACTATAATAACCGAAGTGCCATGAACTTGCGAAGCAGTGCAAAGTTTTTCAACTGAAAGACCAAATTCAAAGGCGACTCTACGTCTATTTTCTGTAACCATAAAAGGATCATCGTCTGAACTATAACCACAGTTCAAAGACTCGAATACGCCACTACTGACTCCGCCAAAACGAGTGCAAAAGTTGTGTTGTAATGCGTTTCCCAAGAGTTCTGGGTGTTGAATACAATCTATCACAAAATAACATTCTTATTTTTATTTAAACCAATATGAAGATGTTCAAATCCTGGCGGAATCGCAACGTCATGAGAACTTAATGCTAGTACCTTAAATAATTCGCCCATTTGGCATTTATCCACCAAACGATTATAAGCAATCGCGATATCGCGAGCCTCAGTCGAAGTGGCATTTTGTTTTAAAATGACACTTCGAGCTTCAATTCCTAACCTCAGCAAAAAATCTCGCTGCGTAGTTGGGCCAAATGTTTTGACTCCATCCACTACCCGCACCAATGACTCAAAATCAACATGAGATGTCAAATCGGCTAAGCCTGGATTAGCAAATACCGGTTCTGCTTTTTGTTTACGAACTGCCTGCAATGTATCCCCGTTAGTACTTTTACTATACCCATAGTCAATAATTAACGCTGCACCACCGTATTCTCTCAACTGACCTGCAATAATTGACATATGAAGTTCACGCTCTAGTGCTCTTTCAAAAATATCCCCCACAACACCCTTTCTAACAAAAGTCGTCAGCGTATCATCCAATATAAGGCGGAATTCCCCTTCAACAAAATCAACTTTTCTCTCACACCAACCCTTAGCGGTCAGTTGATATTGTTTAATTGGAAGAACGTCAAAAAATTCATTTGCAAGAATTATACTTGCACCAGATGGCAAACTATTGATGTCGTTGTGCCAGATTATAGATCGTTCCCCGAGCATTGACTTCTGTGATTCTCTTAATTTACTCCCAATTTCAACAAAATGTAGTTCTGCGCTATTACAAAATTCAGGATCCACCAGAGCAGACCTAAACAAGTCATTCATTAATGTTCCTCGACCTGGACCCAGTTCTATAAGATTAAAGGGTGTTGGCGCGCCCAATTGTCTCCATGACACGACACACCAAAGCCCTAATAACTCACCAAACATCTGACTGACTTCTGGCGCTGTAATAAAATCGCCATCTAATCCAATGGGGTTCCTTGTAGTATAATAACCCGACTGCATGTCAGTCATACATACTTCAATGTATTGATCTAACGAAATGGGGCCATTTCCAATAATTAAGCCTTGCAGTTTTTTAACAATAGGTGTCAGAACACACTCCTTGAATTATTCTTCTATTGAACGCCAACGTATAGTTCGAAAAATAAAATACAGTCCTACTACGAACATAGGAATTGATAGTACCTGTCCCATTGAAATGCTCCAGACCACAAATCCTAAATTAGCGTCTGGCTCTCGAAATAATTCAGCGACTATTCTTGCAACACCGTAACCGCTTAAAAAAACCCCTGTTAACAACCCGGGTCTCTCGCCTGCCCGGAAAAAAAATGCTAGCACTGCTAATAAACAAAATAATATTAATCCCTCAAGAAAAGCCTCATAAAGTTGACTAGGATGTCGCGGAGGAGTCCAGAAATATACACCATTTTCCCTATCTACCCATACTTTGAATTGTATAGCCCAAGCAACATCGGAAATGCGCCCATACAGCTCCTGATTTATAAAATTCGCTACGCGGCCAAAAAATAGTCCTATAGGAACTGCACATGCCACCGCATCGGCAATAGATAAAATATTTATGTTCCTACGTCGAGAGAACACTGCCAGAGCTAAAATAACCCCTATAGTTCCTCCATGAAAAGACATGCCACCTTCCCAAATAAGAAAAACTATCCACGGTCTTTCTATAAATCCATTAAAATTATAAAACACCACGGAACCTAAACGTCCGCCAACAACTACTCCTATTAGGCACCACATCAGAAAGTCGTCTGCTATGCGATGACTAAGTCCTGGCACGGCTTCTTTCGCGAGTATACGAACATAGCGCCAACCTAAAACTAATCCAAGAACATAAGCGACGCCATACCATTTGACTTTGAAGTTACCTATTTCAAAAACAGTTGGGTCTATGTCCCTGATTGCCTCAAGAATACTCATCTATAAGGATCCAGCTGACTTAAATACTGCTGAACATAACACGCAACCCCTTCTTCAAGCGACGTAAATGGCGCATGGAAACCGGCTGTTCTCAACCGTTCCATTCGCGCCTGAGTAAAGTATTGGTAGCGCTCCCTAATAGATTCAGGCATTTCAATATACTCCACCTTCGGGGGAAGGTTGAGTGCCGAAAATAGAGCATTAGCTAAGTCCGCAAAACTACGGGCATCTCCAGTCCCAACGTTAAATAGGCCTGATACGTGTTCATGTTTCAATAACCAAAGCATCACCCGAACGCAATCCCCTACCCATATAAAATCTCGTAATTGCCCGCCATCACGATAACTCTTGTCGTATGACTTAAATAATTGAACGGCTCCACCGTCAGCAACTTTTCTGTAATTGGTCGCAATAACACTTTTTTGCTCGCCCTTATGATACTCGTTTGGACCGTAAACATTAAAAAACTTTAACCCTGACCACTGGGGTGGCCTATCAAGACCTTTTTCCAATAGTAAAGATGTTCTGCGATCAAAAAGATGTTTGCTTCGACCATACGAATTAAGAGGTTTAAATGCTGAAAGAGAGCTTAACGATCCGTCATCATCAAATCCTTTGCTACCATCACCATATGTTGCTGCGGAGGAAGCGTATATAAATCGTACTTGGGACTCAGAACACCAGTTCCATAATTTCAGGCTTAATTTGTAATTATTTTCTGCAAAAACATGGGCGTTAGTTTCCATAGTCGAAGATATTGCACCCAAATGAAATATTACTTCTATTTTATGCCTATAATTCCTCAAAAAACTGAAAAGTTCACGAGGTTCTATAAACTCTAAAATTGTACGCTTTTCAATGTTTCTGCAATTATCACCAGCCGTTTTATAATCGCAAACAACAATTGGTCCTATGCTCAAATCTTCGAGACCTGCTAATAAATTTGAACCGATAAATCCAGCTCCACCTGTAACTAAAATCATACGCAATATTTACCAGAATAATTGTAAGTGACGATATCTAATGTTAAGCAAAATAAAAGAACTGTATATTGCTATTTTCCTCTATTTCGCAAAACTTAGATAGTTTGAAACTTTAAAAAGAGTCCGTATTATATGCACTAATTATTGGGTGGAGTGCAAAATGCAAACTGATAACCGTATACTCGAAGATCTTGCTCGTGTTGCTGGCAGTGCAATGGGAACTGCTAGTGGAGTGAAGGATGAAATTGAAGCTGTCCTAAAACGGCATCTTGAAAAAATTCTTTTATCGATGGACTTGGTAACCCGTGATGAGTTTGAAGCGGTAAAGAATATTGCTACTAAGGCTCGAAGCGAACAAGAACGTCTCAATCAACGACTTGATAAATTAGAGAAGAATTTTAAACAAAAAAACAAAGGGAAGCCCTCCCAATAAAAAATATCTTACTCAATAATTAGTTGCTACTACTATATTTAGGGCTTTGTTTTATTTGTCATACACAGTATTGTGTGTATAAACATCAATTAATGAACGTGGCGGTTCAGGAGAGACCAGCTAATTTCTGTTAAAAACAGCCACTTTTTTTATATTGTTTGTTTATTTAGAACTGTTGTGTGGGACTATAAATGTCAACAATATTAAACCCCCGAGAATTTCAGCACGATAATCCGCTAGATATTGTAGAACGAGTTGCTGGGGCGGCTGACCTTGCATTTGAACGTTTTAATGATGAAGAATTGTTAGCAGCTCACTGCTCTGGCCCATGGTGCGCCTATGAAATGTGGTTTGCTTACAGCTCAGACATTAGTGCCTTAGAATTTCGATGCAGCTATGACATGAAAGTTCCCGACGAACGTCTTCCATCTGTTCATGGCCTCCTTGCTTTAATAAATCAGAATTTATGGTTGGGACATTTTGATTTACGAGAAGATGAGAGACGCCCGACGTGGCGTCATGCTTTTATTTTTCGTGAAGCGCAGCATCCGACAGAATCTCAAATTGAGGACTTGCTAGGTATCGCCCTTCAAGAATGCAACCGTTTTTATCCAGCATTTCAACATGTGATATGGGCGGGAAAAGCGCCGAAAGAAGCCTTGGATTCAGCTCTTTTTGAAACGGCAGGTCAGGCCTGATGGAATTTAGTGATCCTGATAAAATAATATTAGTTGGTGCGGGCAACATGGGTTCGGCCATACTAAATGGCTGCCTAACAAATGGTATCAACCCTAAAACAATTCATATAGTTGAGCCCAATATAGAAACCACTAAGCGTTTAATAAAACTAGGGATAAATATCCATTCAAACTATCAGTCACTTCCAAACAGTGCGTCTATAATAATTTTCGCCATAAAACCACAAATTATGCGATCCATACTTCCACACTATAAGCAATTTATGGGCATGGAAACTGTTTTTCTATCGATTGCAGCTGGGTGTAAAATTGAACTTTTTGAAAGTTTTTTCAAACTTTCTCCCGTCGTAAGAGCAATGCCTAACACTCCTGCAGCTATTGGACTTGGGATGACAGTTGCATGTTCAAATAAGCACGTCACTCCAAAACATGAAAAGCTGTGTAAAAAGTTACTTGATGGAATTGGTTCTGTTGCATGGATCTCAGATGAAAGTCTCATGGACGCCGTTACAGCATTGTCGGGAAGCGGGCCGGCTTACATTTTTTTACTAATCAGCAAACTAACAACAGCCGGCGTATCAGCAGGTTTAGAGCCAAAATTTGCCGCTCTTCTTGCAAGTGAAACAGTCCGCGGAGCTGGAGAACTAGCGATGCGGTCAGGCGAAACAGCTGACGAATTATTATCGAATGTAATTAGCCCAGGAGGAACTACTGCAGCCGCTCTGAAAATTCTAGATGGTGAAAACGGATTAGGGCCTTTGATAGAACAGACTGTGTTGACAGCTATGGAACGCTCAAAACAACTTGCTGAATAAAATTTATGCAAAGCGCACATGACGAATGAATTTTATAAAAAAAAACTACAAAACATGACTCAAGTCTACCAGATAAGAGTCCAGAAAGTGATTTATTTACAATGTCGAAAAAAAATGACTTCCCTCGTTTAATTATTGATGTAGCACTTGAATTGGCATCTCTTCAAGGATGGAAAGAAACCACATTGTCAGATATTGCAAAATCAGCTGGTCTAACGTTGGCTGATGTTCACTCTACGTATCCCTCAAAAACTTCTATAGTTGCAGCTTATACGACCAGAGTTGATGAAACTGTACTTCAAAGTATTGACCAAGACTTAATTGATAAATCTGGTAGAGAAAGGTTATTTGACGTCTTAATGAAGCGGTTTGATGCTATGGAGCCAAACAAAGAGGCAGTAAGATCAATTCTCCGTGCTTCCGCAACTGACCTTGAGTCGTTGGCACTTGGGCCAATAAGTATCTACCGCTCCATGAAATGGATGATGGAAGCCGCGAACATTTCTTCATCTGGAGCCATGGGACAGCTGCGCATTAAAGGCCTCGCCTTGATATACTTAGCCGTTCTGCGTGCGTGGTTTAACGACGACACCGAAGATATGGAAAAAACGATGATTTCGCTAGACCGTCAATTAGATCGAGCTGAGAGATTACTAGGCCTACTCCGTCGCCCTCGACACGAACCGGATTCAGAGGCCAGGCAAAGTTCTACAACGATGGAGGTTGAAACTGGCTAAAACCTTCCTTGAAATTGAAGATTTCCTCAAAGTTGATATTCGGACAGGAACAATTACTCATTCTGAAATTAATAAAGAAACAAACCAACCGGCACTTAAACTCTGGATCAATTTTGGCCCTAAAATTGGTGAGAAAAAGACGTCCGCTAAATTAACACAACTTTATTCTCCCGAGGAACTCATAGGAAAACAAGTTATAGCAGTAGTGAATTTTCAGCCAAAGCAGATTGCTACATTTATGTCAGAAGTACTAATTGTAGGGTTTCCGGACGAGAAAGATCAGGTAGTATTAGCAATACCGGATAAAAAAGTTCCAGACGGAATGAAACTTTTTTGATCAGCCTTTATAAAGGCAACCTCAATACTACGCATAAACCACCCATTGAACTATCTTTAACTAAAATGTCCCCTCCATGACCCCTAACTACATCTCTAGCAATAGCTAACCCTAATCCCGCACCAGCTGTGTTTGGATCACGAGCATCATTTAATCTAAAAAATGGCTTGAAAACCTCCTCTCTGCTCTCCTGAGGAATTCCAGGCCCATTATCTTCAATTAGAATTTCAACATCCGTATCTACTTCAGCGACATAAATTTTCACCTGTGTACCATATCGAACCGCATTATCGATTAAATTAGTCAAACAACGCTTTATGGCATTTGGTCTCAATGGTATAAGAGAAACCTTCTTACTTATAAGCTTTATTCGGGCTTCATTACGAGCCGAATTTTGAATAATATCAGCCAATACCACTGGCAGATCGATCAGTACCGGATTTTCTCCTCCTTGACCTCGAGCAAATGCTAAATATTCATCAATCATTTTTTCCATATCTGCTATGTCAGATTCGAGATCAGATATTTCCTCATTTCTAGCGGGACTTGCTTCTCGTAACATCGTTAGCTGCAATTTAATACGGGTGAGTGGTGTTCTTAAGTCATGAGAGACCCCTGCCAGCATTTCTGTTTGCTGATCTATATGGCGGGCAATTCTCTCACGCATATCAATAAACGCACTAGACGCTTGACGAATTTCAGTAGCACCACGCGGTTTGAAGTTTACTTCTGCCCTACCTTTTCCAAAAGCTTCTGCCGCTGTTGCTAAAAGGCGAATGGGTTGAATTTGATTGCGCAAAAAGAAAATTGAAATAGCGGCGACCACTAATGATGTTCCGAGCATCCAAAGCACAAAAACATAGACAGTAGTTGAAAACATACGCTTTCTTGGAGTAATTATAGTTAGGAGACCTTCTTCCAATTCTATTTTAACAGAAATGTTCTTATCATCACGCCTCGTATCCAGATGAAAGGGATATATCAATCTCTCTGAAAGCGATGTGTAAAGCATTCTTTCCATATTTCGGTTGCTTAGTTGAGGCTTGATATCCGGCAATTTTTCGCCGACCACATACACTGCATTTATTTGCATTTCACGTTGGGCAGTTTGAAGGGTCCATTCTTTAAACTCATGTTGTGGATATTTTTGAATAGTCCGCATAACGTATATTATATCACCTGCTAAACCCAAGGCTAGGTGGCGACTGACCGTTTCCCAATGCCGCTCAAAAAATATGTACGTAACAACACCCTGTAAAAGCACAAGAGGAACTAATAGAATTATAAGCGATCGCCAGAATAATCCCTTCGGTATCACGCGTTTAATGTGCTTTGAACGTATAATAGCCATTACCGATACCTAATCTGGCCTTAATATATAGCCTTCCCCCCACACAGTACAAAGATAACGTGGAAGACTAGGGTCAGACTCAATTTTTCGACGAAGTCGCGTAACTTGAACATCAATAGCACGTCCATTTGAATCTATGTTACTATGACGACACAATTCCTCTCGGGTCAATGTAACTCCAGGCCTCCCAGCGAATAAATTTAAAAGATGCGCCTCGGCCTTGGTCAAACGCACAATATCTCCATTCTTAGTCAATTCATTACGAGTAAGGTTAAAGGTTAGATCGCCAAAATTTACTGCTAATTCAGAACCAAGCTCTGATGCACCTTGGATACGCCGTAAAATAGTCGAAATGCGTAGAAGAAGCTCTCGCGGTTCAAATGGTTTGGTTAAATAGTCGTCGGCGCCACTCTCAAGACCTTTAATACGATCCTCCACTTCCCCCATAGCAGTTAATAAAAGGATGGGAACGCTCATAAATTCCCGTAATCTTCGAGTTAATTCGACACCATTTTCGCCGGGCATCATCACATCAACCACTAATAGATCAAATGTTAGTCCGTTCATTTTTGATTCTGCTTCATATGCACTTTGTGCAGTTGTTACGCGATAACCATTTTCGTTTAGATAACGCTTAAGCAACTTACGTAAACGATCATCATCATCTACCACCAAAATATGCGGAGCTTCTATATCCAAGTCTCGAATTCGATTGGCCATCATATGGGTAATTTTTACCTATGAATTTTCCAAGTTACACGTATCAGATGGTGATTAAATAGAACGACTAAACCCTATTCCCTCTTATTAAAATACCGTCGATCAGTTTCATCAATTACACCCAGTAAAACTCTCCGATACCCTTCTACTGCCTCTCCTCCAGCTGCTCGGTAAGCAGAACCGATACGTGCACGTTGAATTTCAGATAATCGTTTTTCTAACTTAATACCTTTCTCGGTCAACTGCAAAAGACGCCGTCTCTTATCATCTGGAGCTTTGGTCACAGAAATAAAATCATCCTCCACCAGTTGGCTGAGTACCCGCGACAAACTCTGCTTAGTAATCCGCAAAATAGATAAAAGTTCAGCCACAGATAGCAAAGGTTTCCGACCTACAAAGTAGATTACCCGATGATGAGCACGACCAAATCCATGGGTGGCTAAAATTGCATCACATTCTGCCGTAAAGTCTCGGTAGGCATAATATAGCAACTCAATTCCCTGATGAAGTTCATCATGCCTTAAAAAAAGAGGGTTAGAGCTAGATGTTAAGTCAGTCATGTTGACTTATATGCCGTGGAATGATACGCAACGCAACCGCTATCGAGTTTGCCAAAATGCTTTGATAGGGAGAATGAAGCACAAATGGCGGATATGCCACCCCCTTTTGATGATCGTGATGGAACGATTTGGTTTGATGGAAGGCTTGCGCCCTGGCGTGACGCTAAGCTTCATGTCCTTAGTCATGGCCTTCATTACGGTAGTTGCGTATTTGAGGGAGAAAGAGCTTACTCTGGTAACATTTTTAAGCTTCAAGAGCATACGGATCGCTTATTCGAATCTGCTGCCCAACTGGATATGAAAATTCCATTTACACCGACAGAAATCAGTGATGCTTGCAAGGAACTAATTCTCAAGCAAGGTATAATTGATGGTTATGTCAGACCTGTCGCCTGGCGTGGCACTGAAATGATGGCGGTCTCTGCTCAAAAAACAACTATTCACGTCGCAATTGCAACATGGCCATGGCCGAATTTATTTGGTGACGGCCGTGTACAGCGTGGTATTCGTATGAAAACATCACAATGGCGAAGGCCCTCCCCAGATACTGCTCCTGTTAAAGCTAAAGCAGCAGGGCTATACATGATATGCACTTTGTCCCGTCATTCAGTAGAACCTGACGGTTACGATGACGCATTAATGTTGGATTGGCGAGGCCAAATAGCTGAAGCAACAGGTGCTAATATTTTTTTTGCACAAGGAGGTGTATTACACACCCCTACACCCGATTGTTTTTTAGATGGGATAACCCGTAGGACGGTGATAGAGCTAGCTCAGAAGAGAAACTATAAAGTTGTAGAGCGAGCTATAATGCCAGAAGAACTGGCAGATATGGACGAAGTATTTTTAACAGGAACAGCGGCTGAGGTAACTCCTGTATCCGAAATAGACCAACACAATTTTGAAGTCGGGCCAATTACACGACAATTAATGGACGATTACGAAAAAGAAGTACGCAGGGCGAAGTAGTCAATTTTACTAATTAGAACACTCTGTTAACCTTCAACTAGTTTTCCACTTTTTTGATGCAATTGTGTCGGATGTGCGAGCTTTGACCCACTCAGCACCCTGATTTCTTTCTTCATATTTCCAAAACGGCGCACTAGTTTTTAACCAATCTATAAGAAATGCACAGGCTTCTAGGGCTGACTGTCGGTGTCTAGATGCCGCAATTACCATTACTATATTATCTCCAGGTTCTAACCGTCCATAGCGGTGAATAATTAAACAATCCTGTAAATTCCATCGCCTACGAGCCTCTGTTTCTATTTCCGCTAACTTCTTCTCAGTCATCCCGGGATAGTGCTCCAGCGTCATAGCTGTTATTTCATTATTACTATCCCTTACCAAACCCACAAAGGATGCCAAAGCTCCAACATTACGACGGTTAAGAGAGGAAATTTCTTCACTTATATCAAAATCTTCTTTTTGGACACGAATCATATAATTGCTTTAACCGCCGGTAACAGGAGGAAAAATCGCCACCTCATCACTATCAGTGACAGGATGATCCAAATTAGCGAATTCCTGATTAACAGCAAATCGGATTATAGACAAATCGGCCAGTGCCTCCCTATAACCAGGGCCTAGCTGGCTTAGCCACATTACCAGATGCTCTAAAGTATTCACCTCATCTGGTAAGGTTATTTCTTCGTCACCGATACCAATCTTTTGTTTCACCCAAGCAAAATAAAGTAACTTCACCCTATATCCTCAACTCATCATTTCATTAAAAGGCAAGAATTCGACAGTCATACCCTTTTTCACCTCAACTACTTCTTCCGCAAGTTCGATTAGTCCCTCTGCAAAAACAGCCGAAGAAAGAATTCCTGCACCATCCCTTTCAAATTTCTCAGCGCCAACTCTACCATTAGCAAGAGTTTTAAGGCGTACCCTCAACCACTCCCGTCGACCTTTTTTCTTGTTATAATCAAAGTCTGCAATAACCGAGTACTTTCGAGGGTTAACTTCAGATGCCCCCGAAAGACGTAACAAAAGAGGTCTAGCAAAACATAAAAACGTTACCAATACCGCTACAGGGTTACCGGGTAAGCCAATAAATGGTACATGACCGATCTGACCCAACGCAATTGGTCGGCCTGGCCGTATTGCAAGGCGCCACAAATGTATACTGCCTAATTTTTCTACTGCAGATTTTACATGATCCTCCTCCCCGGTAGAGACACCACCAGATGTGATCAGAGCATCATGTTCAGAGGAAGCAATATCCAATGATCTCTCAATCACCTCTGGACTATCTGGAAGGATACCAAGGTCAGACACATCACAACCAAGTCTTTGCAAAAGAGATATTATCATAAACCGATTTGAATCGTATATACCACCCGGTGCTAAAGGTTTGCCCGGCTGGACTATCTCATCCCCAGTGGAGAAAATTCCAACCCTGAGAGGACAATATACTTGCACGCGAGTAACACCAACTGAAGCCATTAGCCCAATATCTTGAGGTTTCAGGCGACGCCCGATATTTAAGATAACCTCCCCAGCTTTTATGTCCTCACCAGCCTTACGTCGGTTTGCCCCTCGTTTTATACCTGGAGGGATAATAACTCTACCATCAATTTCCCGGCAATCCTCCTGCATCAAAACCGTGTCTGGATCTTGCTCATCCTTATTTCCTTTTGGCATGGGGGCACCAGTAAAGATCCTTATAGCCATACCTCGCGAACAAATTTTTATTGATTGCACACCAGCTGGAATTCGCTCATTCCATGGCAAACTCGTCTCTTGTGTCTTATTTAAATCATCAAAATATACTGCCCAGCCATCTACCGCAGCATTGTCATGTGGTGGAACATTAATTTCCGACCTAACGTCATAAGCCAGTACCCGGCCATTGGCCCACGACAAACTCACGTCTTCTCGTTTTGGGACAGGAGTTACAATCTCTTCCAATTTGCGCAACGCGTCTGAAGCTGCCAACAACTCACCACCAAACGCGAAACAATCATCACTTAGCTGTGCCATGATGCCCGCCAAACAAATATCTTATTACTCGCCGTCAAGATCAATTACCCTCAATCAAACCATTGTGAATTATAATAAATTCGGCTACTGCAGAAATATCATTTAAATCCAGTATTACAACATCACTATTTTCTGGCAGTTGCTTTGGTCTACCGCTATCACTCGCAATCGCAATAATCCATTTATCGTTTTTTGCTAAAAGAGGTTTAGATATATTAGATCTAAATATTTCTAGTTTAGTATGATTATGATATTTAAAACCCTCAATTAGAAGCAAATCAGCAGGGCCAAACTGCTTGTATAGTTCCTCAACAGAGGGTTGTACTTCATTTTGCAGCTCATGCACCAGAGCCCACCGCTTATCTGAAACATACATTACTTCACTGGCGCCTGCTTCCCGCCATTCGCATGTAATATGATCCTTATCAAAGATATCAAAACTATGGTGCACATACTTTACAGTAACTACAACCACACCTCGAGCACAAAGTTCGGGCAATAATCTTGAAAGTAGGGTAGTCTTACCACTGCCACTCCAACCCGCTATACCAAATACTTTTATATCATTATTCATTGGTTGGCCCCTCAGAGAGCTTTATATAATGAAGAAGGGCACGGATATAAAACGCCGCACTTAACCAACTCAAAAATGCTGCAATCCACAGAAAAATCTCGCCAGTAAGTTCTAAAGTAGCTATTTTTTCAGGAAACGCCGGAGCAATCAATAAAACCAAAATCGCTATCATTTGGCTGACTGTTTTCCACTTTCCTGAACGACTAACGCCAAGGTTTCTGGAATTGCCAATACCTTCACGCAAACCAGACACCAATAGCTCTCTGCATAAAATAGCAACAACTGGTATTGTTTCTATATCGCGAAGAACAAGTAACATAACTAGAGCTGCAGCTACGATAAGTTTGTCCGCGATAGGATCAAATATCCGGCCAAATTCACTAACTACCGATAGTCGTCGAGCAATCCATCCATCAAAAAAGTCAGTGATAGCAGCAACCAAAAATAGTGAAAATGTCGCCCAAATAGCAATAGGGGCAGGCAAGTAAAATACACCAATAAGAATGGGTACTATAGCCATGCGGCACATTGTCAAAATATTTGGTATATTATGTTTCATTTTCTACATTAAGTGATATTTAGCGGTTGAAAACCAGCAAATTTCATCATTCAGAGTGAAAATGATCATATACGGTCTGGGCTAATTTTTTAGAAATTCCTGAAACCTTTGCAATATCCGCAACTCCAGCTTGTGAGACACTCCGCACCGAACCGAACTGTTGTAAGAGTGCTTTTTTTCGAAATGGACCAATACCCTGAACAGTATCCAATTTAGAGCGTAAAGTTTTACGATTACGTAGAGATCTATGCGACCCAATTGCAAACCGATGAGCTTCATCTCTTAAACGCTGAAGAAAATAAAGAACTGGGTCGCGCCGGTCTAAGGTAATTAGTTCATTATTGGACAAGAATATTTTTTCTGAACCAGCTTTCCTATCAACTCCCTTTGCAATTCCTACTACACTTACATCGCTTATCCCTAACTCAGTAAAAACCTGAATAACTGCACCCACTTGTCCAATGCCCCCATCAATTAAAATTAAACTTGGCCAAAGCCCGCGGTTATACTCCGGGTCTTCCTTAATTAATCTGGAGAAGCGACGGAAAATCACCTCACGCATCATGCCATAATCATCCCCTCCTACAATACCACCTTCCGATAATGAGATATGATCACTTTTTATTGTGAATTTTCGGTAACTTGTTTTTAAAAACCCGTCTGGCCCAGCTGCAATCATCGCTCCAACAGCATTTGTCCCGCTTGTGTGACTGTTATCATAAACCTCAATTCTGTCTGGTGGTGCCTCTAACCTCAGTTTCTCTCCTAAGCTTAAAAGCAATTTTCTCTGCGTAGAATTTTCTGATAAGCGGCGTGCTAACGCCTCCCGCGCATTTCGCTCTGCATCTGCCACTACGGTTGCCTTATCCCCACGGTTCGGGCAATGCAGGCTAACTCGCCTCTTAGCCTTATGCCAAAGAGCCTGTTCCACAAGATTTCTATCGTCAAAATTTTGATTAATTAGTATTAATGGCGGAGGTTTGCGATCATTATAAAACTGACCTATGAAGGCAAAAAGCACCTCTTCTGATCCAACTTCTTTTTGATGAACTGGAAAATAGGCTCGATTCCCATAGTTCTGACCACCTCGAAAAAAGAAGATCTGAACACAGGATTGTCCCGCAGCCTGATGCACAGCAATTACATCCAAATCGTTAAACGAACCTAAATTTATGCTCTGCTTTGCCTGAATATGACTGAGTGCCTTAATTCGATCTCGATAAACTGCAGCCGTCTCAAATTCCAAATCGGCACTAGCTTTATTCATTTTCTCAGTAAGATGTTGATGAATATTCTGACTTCGACCAGACAAAAAATCGCGTGCTTCACCTACCAAAGCATTATAATCACTTTTACTTATTCTTCCAACACAAGGCCCTGAACAACGCTTAATTTGGAACTGCAAACAGGGTCGTGTCCGGCTGAAAAATATTGAGTCTGAGCATGATCGTAAAGGAAATGCGCGATATAAAGAATTAATTGCCTGATTAACAGAGGAAGCAGAAGCAAATGGACCAAAAAACTCGTCATCTTTAGTTTTTTTCCCCCTAAATTTTGTTATTTGGGGGTATTCGTCTTTACATGTTATACGTATATATGGAAACGATTTGTCATCCTTAAGAACAATATTGTATTGTGGCTGCAAGCGCTTGATGAGATTACTTTCTAGAAGGAGAGCTTCAACCTCGCTTTTTGTGGTAACTACCTCAACACTCATCGTACTCGCAATCATTCGTTTTAGTCGATAAGGAAGTTTATCCACATTCGTGTAATTTGTTACGCGTTTCCTTAAGTTTTTGGCCTTTCCTACATAAATTGCAACACCCGTTGCATCAATCATCTTATAAATACCGGGATGTTGCGGCATTATTGAGATTGCCTGTTTCAAAACCACTCGACCTTGCTCAAGGGATGTTTTCATAACTGAATCAGCACTTTTTCTACTTGCAGACAATTCTTTGACAAGATTTTACACAAGTTTGACAATACAGCATATGACTATCCCACGACCATTATCTCCGCCACAAAACATTATATAAAGTTTCACTAATGTTGTCGGCCGTTATATGCACAAAAACAATGAATTCAATTGCTTTGCAAGTGACCTTATTTATCATTGCAAAGTGATTTCCCCTCTATCCACTAAAATTGTGGATAACCCTGTGTGCAAAAGCAGATATGCGTAACTAGTGTTAGCCAATCCAATACCTTAAGGGACTCTGCCTGATTTTTGTGCACTTAATGTAAGTAGTTGAAATTAAATGGTTTTATTATTCGTTAATGATCTGTATCATTTTTGCATAAAAATTTTCTTATAAAGCCTTCTACTCTTATATCTATTGTGAACAGTTCTCTGTTTTAAACTATTAATTTCTAACCCTAACAAGATTAACAAAATTTTGTAGATGCATCCATTAGAGAAAATTGCTTATACAAACAATTCTGACCAGTTAGATCTCTAGGAATTTTTCAAGATGCAAGCCTATCACAGCGCTAATAACTTTTTCTATTTTAAAGATGATAAAAAATGTAACAACGTAATGTGGATAAACCTGTTAATAAAATAAAAGAATTACATAAAGACATATGAAAAGTATGTCATCTTATACGTGATCATATTCTTATATTTTTCTAAATTATTTGCTTAAATACATGATTTAAATAGGTTTATTATTTATAAGCGTGGCATTCGTGAATTAGAAAATTCACGCAAACAAGGGGCATAACAACAAATAAAAAGGTATGCTGTGTGAATACTTTTACCCTTATATCTCAACACCTTCCTAGAATGAGCTCACTCATATTACTCTAACGCGGTCAATTTCAACTCCAACGCTGTCCGCATCATCATAAATATCAAGTTTTTCGACCCGCACCCTTACCCTGTAGACGCGTACATCATAAAAACAGGCACTAATTATTTGTTCAGCAAGTGTTTCAACAAGTTTAACGTGCGCGCCACCTGCCAACTTGCGCACACTCTCCACAACTCCTTCGTAATCTACAACATTTTCAATATTATCTGTAAATGCGTTGTTCTCTTCAGGAACGAACAAGTCAATGTTTATGCGGACACGTTGTAAAATTTCTTGCTCATGAGCATAAACGCCGATTGCAAAGGGCAAAATCAGATCTCGGACAAAAACACGCCTAAAAGATAATTTATCGGTATTGTTTGGGTTTCTCACAGTTCTACTATTCCTCAAACTCATTACTCTTCGGTAGGCTCCAGCCTAAGTGTTGACCTCCATCTAGCGCCAACATTTGACCTGTCATTGAAGAAGCCATCACAATAAATTTTACTGCCAGCGCTATTTCTTCAGGTTTTGCTCCTTGCTGCAACGGCGTGTTTTCACATTGATCAATAAATTGAGACTCTGTTTGACGCATACTAGGTAAAACAGGACCAGGGCCAATGGCATTAACACGAATATCTGGAGCTAGAGCTAATGCTAAAGTTTGAGTTAATGTCCATAGGCCGGACTTGCTAAGCGTGTATGAAATAAAATGTGGTGTAAGATTCCATACGCGCTGATCTAGAACATTAATTATCACTCCGTGACAACCATCAGGTAGTGAAGCTGACATAGATTGACTAAGTAAAAATGGAGCTCTCAAATTTATCGCCATGTGATCGTTCCATGTTTGAGCCGAAACACTGTCTACGCTATCGTATTCAAAAATTGATGCGTTATTAACCAAGCAACCAATCGGCCCCAAAAGATTTGTTGTTTGTGCAATCAGACCTAATGTCTCTTCCTCATTACTCAGTTCAGCTGCTATCGCAACAGCATTTCCACCTTTTTTAAGAATTGAAGACACTGTATCCTTGGCTTCAACCTCAGAAGACCTATGGTGGATAGCAACCGACCAACCAGCGTCACTTAACTCAAATGCAATAGAACGACCAATACGCTTAGCAGCGCCGGTAATTAAAGCTGTCTTAGGCTCGGGAAATCTAATTTTCATAACACTTTTAATAGAATAACATAAAATATTTTTACTTTCCTACTAGTCAGGAGGAAATTCGTACTGCAAAAAATAATGTATCATCTTTAACTATTTTGACACAGTTTCGTTTATATAAACTGATAATATCAACAATAAACTCTAAACTATTGGCACTACATTTAGTTATAATGCTGTAATTCACAACAACCAATTAACGAGTATTTTATGTTAATACCATTAATAACAATTTGGTTTAATACCTCTAGCAAAATTACTGCATGGGATTCATATGATCTATTGTGATGAAACAGTACTTGATACTATGAAAATACCAGTGGATGGTGATTCCTCGGTAGCAGTTAAGTCCGTAATAAATAATAACAATTCGACGGTTATAGAATGCGATATATTAGTTGTCGGAGGTGGTATGGGCGGGCTGGCTGGAGCTTGGGCTGCCGCTAGTCGAGGACATAAAGTCTGTTTAATTGAAGAGACTGATTGGCTTGGAGGTCAAATGACCTCTCAAGGAGTTTCCGCTCTTGATGAGCATATGCACATTGAACAATTCGGCGGAACAAGAAGGTATTACCAACTATGTGAGGCAATCCGTCAGAATTATCAAAAAGATTCCGAACCTAACACTCAATATAATTTAAACCCTGGGAACTGCTGGGTAAGTCGACTTGCATTTGAGCCAAAAGTAGCGCTAGATGAAATAAATATGCTAATTGCACCATATGTTCAGTCTGGTCGTCTTCAATTACATTTAAGAACTAAAGCCTTCAAAGCTGAAGTTTCCTCAGATTTAATCAAAAATATTACCACTATAAACCTTGATAATGACAAGCAGATCTGTTTTCACTTCGACTATGTTCTTGATGCTACAGAACTTGGAGATTTACTTCCTCTAACGGGAACAGAATATTCCATTGGCGCTGAATCTGTTGCTGAAACTAATGAGCCTCACGCCCAACCGCAAACTTCAAAAAGCCACTGCATTCAGAGCTTAAGCTATGTCTTCGCATTGGAGAGAAGACCAAGCGGGCAAAATCATACGATAAGAAAACCAAGGGGTTATGAACATTATAGAGATACACAACCTTATACATTACGCATACATGTCCACGGTGGGGAGATATATGGTGAAAATACGGGTTGGTTGCAATATGAACTATTTAATGAATCTCCCGGAACGAAAGGACCTCTTTGGCACTATCGTCGCCTCGTTGACGCAAAACTCTTCCCAAATAGAAATAATGACATCAGCATGTTCAATTGGCCAGGAATCGATTACAGGGATGAACCAGTGGTTGATCAAGAGCCTCTTAAGCTTTCCTCTATTCTTCAAGAAGCCAAACGTGTAAGTCTTGGATTTGCATATTGGCTGCAAACGGAAGTCAACTCTTTAAATGGCACAACTGGTTTTCCTGAGCTCCTACTTAGACCTGATATAATGGGAAGTAGTGATGGACTTGCTAAGTACCCCTATATCCGAGAATGCCGAAGATTAAAGGCACAGAAAACTAATTTTGAGCAAGAAGTAGCCATAGCTGCCCAGAAGGGATCTCGGGCTGCACATTTTTATGATTCTGTCGGCATTGGCTGGTATCCGATAGATATTCATCAAGCTGGAAAAGACGACGTCGGTACGAGCACGCGAACTAAACCATTTCAGATACCATTAGGCGCTCTTATTCCACAACGAGTTATTAACTTGATTGCCGCAAACAAGAATATTGGAACAACACATATTACTAACGGTTGTTATCGACTTCACCCAATAGAGTGGAATATTGGCGAAGCAGCAGGCATACTGGCAGCTTATGCGAACGAAACAGCCCAAACGCCACAGTCTATTCACAACAACGTGAAAAGCCTCAAGTCGTATCAATCAATTCTATTGAATGAAGGAATTCCTCTCGGGTGGTTAATCGATTGCCCATTAATCGATGAACCACGAACAGCAATGCACAAACTATTTATGGCAGCACCGGACATGGGCGATAGCAACAACCTAAAGTTTAACCCCAATAGAACTATTAATCCTTCAGAGCGAGCTGCCGTGCTTAAATTACTCTGTAATGAAAATATAAACGATCCTCTAGGATCAAAAACAGTTTCACGCGGCCAATTTGCAGAATCACTTGCTACCCTCAATCTTATTTAGGCAACCATATATGTTAAACTATAGCCTCTGCAGACGAGCACATCATTACTGCTTCAAAAGCAAACTAATTTAATTCATTATGTATCTTAGCATAACTTACAATTTTCTTTAGCGGTCTAGTATTTTATAAATAGCAACACTCAACTCAGCATTAACGAATTTTTTAGCGCCGTCCTCTACGCTTAGGCTTTCTCTTACCACTAGAGAATAGTGTGCCTTGAGTACCAGAGTATCCGCGGCTATGAGAAACTAAACTTGCCCTAGAGCCTGCGTCCGGATCTCTGTTAAGACCAATCTCTCTTTGCTGCAACTGCTTTATTTCGTCCCTCAATCTTGCAGCTTCCTCAAATTCTAGATCGCTAGCTGCAGTCATCATTTTACTTTCCAAAGCATTTATATGTGCTTTCAGGTCTGACCCAACTAACCGCTCAATATTTTCCTTATCAACACTCACATTAACGAAGTCCTGTTCACACATATTTTCTAACACATCATCCACATTTTTCTTTATGCTCTCAGGGGTAATTGAATTCTTAATGTTATACCTCTCCTGTTTTGCTCTTCTTCGCTCTGTTTCTGCTATAGCCTGCTTCATTGACTTGGTTATTTGATCCGCATATAAAATAACTTTTCCATCAATATTTCTAGCAGCCCTGCCAATAGTTTGAATAAGAGATGTCCTAGAACGCAAATAACCTTCTTTATCTGCATCTAATATTGCCACCAAACCGCATTCGGGTATGTCTAGCCCTTCTCGCAATAAATTAATGCCTACGAGAACATCGAATTTACCTAGTCGGAGATCACGAATGATTTCTATACGTTCGAGAGTATCTATATCCGAATGAAGGTATCGCACGCGAATATCAGACTCATGTAGATACTCTGTTAAATCCTCAGCCATTTTTTTTGTAAGAGTTGTCACTAATACTCGAAGTTGCCTTAATACTCGATCTTGAATTTCAGAAATTAAATCATCTACCTGATCATCTGCTGACTTTACTATGCAAAGTGGATCCACCAGTCCTGTAGGTCTAATAACTTGCTCAACAAATACACCAGACGAGCGTTCTAACTCCCATGGGCCAGGTGTTGCCGAAACAAATATTGTTTGTGGCCTCATATCCTCCCATTCTTCAAACTTAAGCGGTCGATTATCTACGCAAGACGGCAATCGAAACCCATAATCGGAAAGGGTCGTTTTACGCTTAAAATCGCCTCTATACATTGCGTTCAGTTGGGGAACAGTTACATGACTCTCATCAACCAAAAGTAAAGCGTTTTTCGGTAAATATTCGAAAAGAGTTGGAGGTGGTTGGCCAGGTTCACGGCCTGTCAAATATCTTGAATAATTTTCAATTCCTGAGCAACTACCTGTGGTTTCCATCATCTCCAGATCAAACAATGTCCGACTTTCAAGCCTTTCTGCAGCTAAAAGCTCTCCTGTACACCTCAGATCATCTAAACGCCTACCAAGTTCTGCGCGTATATGCCTAACCGCCTGATTAATAGTAGGTCGTGGTGTCACATAGTGGCTATTTGGATACACTCGAATCTGTCTAAGATTTGCCGTTCTCTTTCCTGTAAGGGGATCAAATTCTACGATCTCTTCAATTTCATCACCGAACAATGAAATTCGCCAAGCGCGATCTTCAGAATGCGCGGGGAAAATATCAATTAAATCGCCTCTTACTCGAAAATCACCCCGCTCCAAAGATTGATTGTTTCGTCTATATTGCAATTCTACTAGTTGTTTCAAAATCGTTTGTTGTGTTATTTGAAGATCTTTCTCTAAATGAACCGTCATAGAAGAGTATGTTTCTGGTGAGCCTATACCATAAATACATGAAACAGACGCTACGATTAATACATCCTTCCGTTCCACCAAAGCTCGTGTCGCTGAATGCCTCATTCGGTCAATTTGTTCATTTATTGAAGCATCTTTTTCAATATATGTATCAGTTCGTGGCACATATGCTTCAGGTTGGTAATAATCATAATAGGACACAAAATACTCAACAGCATTATTGGGAAAGAACGTCCGCATCTCACCATAAAGTTGAGCTGCTAACGTCTTATTAGGGGCAAGTAACAGTGAAGGTCGGCCAAGATCCTGAACAACATGAGCCATGGTGTATGTTTTTCCTGACCCAGTTACGCCCATAAGCACCTGATCCCGAATGCCATCTTTTAAGCCAGTTAACAACTCTTCAATAGCCTGAGGCTGATCGCCGGCCGGACTGTAATCAGACACCAATTGAAATTCATCTTTCACTGTTCTGCTTGCCTCCAATAACGTAATTAATTATTTCCATTTAATTACTAGTAAGCCCAAAACCCGTTTCTAAACACAACTGATAATCATAAAACTGTATAGTTGGTGGTAGAAATTATTATTCGAGGCTCTACCCAAAATCTTAATCTTTGAACGTTTAGAGCCCCTTGCCCTCACCGACTAATTTTATGTAATACTTGTTTTTAATTCGGTCTATGGACTATTTTGTCTAGGAAAATTACAACATAAAAAGTGACTTTTACTTACAACATCGTACTTACTAGGATATACTTCTTAAGTTTAACTAAAATATACGTGCGGACTTAAATTGTAATGTCATTTCTAGCTGAACGCCTTAATAATATTAAGCCTTCCCCCACCATGGCTACCACAGCTAAAGCGGCTGAATTGAAAGCTCAAGGAATTGACATAATTAGTCTTGGCGCTGGAGAACCTGACTTTGACACTCCTTCTCATGTAAAAAAGGCAGGCATTCAGGCGATTACCGATGGACAAACCAAGTATACAAAAGTCGACGGCACCCCAGAACTTAAAGCAGCTGTCAGTGAAAAGTTTAAGCGTGACAATGGACTTGAATATAAACCTAACCAAATTACTATCGGCTGTGGTGGCAAGCACGTATTATTTAATGCTCTTTTCTCAACCTTAAATTCGGGTGACGAAGTTATAATTTCTGCACCGTATTGGACATCATATCCAGACATGGTGATAATGGCAGAAGGAACTCCCGTAATAGTTAGGTCAAGTGAAGAAAATAGCTTTAAATTACAACCGGAAGCTCTAGAAGCAGCCATCACTCCCAAAACAAAGTGGTTTATATTCAACTCCCCAAGCAACCCTGCTGGAGCAGCATATAGCAAAAGCGAAATGCAAGCTTTAGCTGAAGTTCTTGAAAATCATACACATGTACATGTCATCGCTGACGATATATACGAATATCTTATTTACGACCCAGTAAAGTTTGTAACCATGGCTGAAGTGGCACCTAATTTATTTAATAGAATATTAACCGTTAACGGCGTTTCGAAAGGTTATGCGATGACAGGTTGGCGAATAGGATTCGCTGGGGGGGATAAAACGCTAATTCAAGCAATGGCAAAAGTACAATCTCAGTCAACATCAAACCCCTCTTCAATCAGCCAAGTCGCAGCAATAGAAGCGCTAAATGGATCTAAAGATTTTCTTTCGGAGCGAACTGAAACATTTAAAGAACGAAGAGACATAGTTGTGGACATGTTAAATCGGATCCCTGGGATCCACTGTATAAAACCCGAAGGCGCGTTTTATGTGTTTCCTAGCTGCAAGGATCTAATTGGCAAAAGCAGTCCTGCAGGACTTAAAATTGCAACTTCGGAAGATTTTGCTAATCACTTGCTTGTTGAGGGAAGAGTGGCAGTAGTTCACGGAGGAGCTTTTGGTTTAGATCCGTTTTTTCGCATTTCTTACGCAACCTCAACCACCCATTTAATTGAAGCTTGCAAGCGAATTGAAAATGCCGTGGCAGCACTGGAATAAATAGACGACTAAACAATATCACCTTTTTGCTGAAACCACCTTGGAGTAACCTCCATGTTCCTTAAGATTATGAGAGGCTGGGAGATTCCTGAACGCTGTGCAACACCAGAATCTCTATTTCTCAGTCGTCGTAATACAATTAAAGGACTTGGATCAATAGGCCTATTTCTTGCTGGCGGTGCTTTAACAAAGAATGTTTTGGCATCTCATGGAGAGAACACACCAAATGATCCCAGTCGAAACTTATACCCAGTAAAACAGAATGTTAAGTTTAAGTTGAAACGCGAATTAACTCCCGAAGACTTCGCAACCCACTATAACAACTATTACGAGTTTGGATCCCAAAAAAAAATATTTGGTTTAGCTCAGAAATTACCTTTAAGACCATGGACCCTAACAATTGATGGCTTAGTAAAAAATAATTTAACAATAAATATTGACGACCTACTAAATAAAATGCCCATGGAAGAACGACTTTATCGCCATCGTTGCGTGGAAGCATGGTCCCTTGCTGTTCCTTATTCAGGATTTACCCTAAAATCACTAATAAACTTAGTTGAGCCCTTAGGTTCAGCACAATACTTGGCTCTAAGCAGTTTCAATAACCCGAAAATTGCTAGTGGACAGAGGCAATTTTGGTATCCCTGGCCTTATACTGACGGCCTTACCATAGAAGAAGCAACCAATGACCTTTCCTTTATCGCAACTGGATATTACGGAAAACCCATTCCTAAACAAAATGGCGCTCCATTACGACTAGCTGTACCGTGGAAATACGGGTTTAAGCACGTTAAGGGAATAACACGCATAACATTCACTGAAAAGCGTCCAATTTCGTTTTGGGAAAAAATTGCATCTAATGAATATGGATTCTGGGCCAACGTAAATCCTGAAGTTTCACATCCTAGGTGGTCTCAAAAGATTGAGAAATTTTATGGTCCAAATGGGGTGGAACATATTCCAACTCAGATATTTAACGGATATGCAGAATTTGTTTCAGATCTTTATCAAAATAAGTTGGATGAGCCGTTATTTAAATAGAGATTTTAGAGGTATAACTACATTTATCTTAAGAACTTAGTATTTTGTTATGTAGCTTATGGAAAAAATGCTGGTAATTTTTGATTGCGACGGAGTATTGGTTGATAGCGAAGGTCTTGCAGCCCAAGCATTAGCCAGTTCTATAATGGATATAGGGTACGATATTACTCCCGAGGAAACACAGGAAATGTTTCTTGGATATTCACTTGATATGGTGATTAACAGTCTAAAAACTGACCTAAACTTGACTGTTGGCGATACATTCAAATCTAGATATCTAACTGAGCTCCACAGCCACATGTATAAGAATCTGACACCAATACCAGAAATTCACCAAACAATATCAAGGGTTAAACACATTGATCGTGTGAAAAATATTTGCGTGGCATCAAATGGAGAATTAGAAACAGTTCGCATTAGCTTGCAAATTACTAGTTTGATATCGTTTTTTGGTAATAATATTTTTACTGCAAATGATGTACTTTACGGGAAGCCAAACCCAGACTTATTTTTGTATACTGCAGAACAAATGCGTTTTGCACCTAGTCAATGCATCGTAGTTGAAGATAGTTTGCTTGGTGTTAAAGCTGCAATTGCTGCAGGTATGTCTGTATTTGGTTATATTGAAGAACAGCGGAGTATAAAAGAAAACCTGCATTCCTTTTGTTCTGCTGGTGCGAAAACCTTTGTCAAAATGAATCAACTACCATTACTGATAGAAAACATGCAACCAACGCCAAAACTAAAAAAAAGGCCGGGTCCATAAGGGCCCGGCCAGCAAACAGGGAGGTTTCACGTCTGGGAGACGTAAAATGCGGAAAATATATGTCCGCTATCTTGAAATAACCGACCCATAAGCCAGTTACTCTGTCAAGCATTGCCGAAGGGAGGTAATCGGGATAATGCTTAACTGAGCATTATATAATATAATTTTGTTACGTTCTGAAGTCTTAACAAAACATTTGTGATATGGATTAATTGCATATCATATTAACTAGTAATTCCACGCCGCAACCTCACTTAGGAGAAAGTCTCGAAACACTGCAATACGCTTTGTATGTCTCAGCTCCTCGGCATAAACTAAATATGCTTCAAATGAAGGTCCTTGCAAATCTGGCAATATTTGACGAATTTTGGGTCGGTCTCGCGCGACATAGTCGGGTAAAGTTGATATGCCCAAACCACTTTCAACAGCCTGTAAGATACAGTAAACATTGTTTGTCTCAAGAACTACTCGATGCCGACCTTCCGAAAGAGAAACACGACTGAGCATCCAATTAGGGTTAGCAATGGCAGTAAGAGGACCATCACCATAGAGAATGATGCGTTGTCCCACTAGATCTTCAGTATTTTCAATAGGCCCATACTCGTCCAGATAACTTGGTGCTGCATATATGTGAGAATGAACGGTCATTAAATGACGTTGTATAAGATCTGGCTGTGTTGGAGTGCCCATACGAACCGCAACATCTGCCTCTCGCATACTCAAATCCAAAGCATCATCTGAAGTTTTCAACCTTAACTGTATTCCCGGATAAGTTTGATGAAAGCTTCTTAGACGCGGCGTTAACCATATAGTTCCGAATGCGTTGGTAGTTGAGATTGTAAGCTGACCCTCTGGGCGGTCTCTTCCGCTACTCAAGTTAGCTTCTGTCAACGCCACCTTTGAATACACCTCACGTGACGTTGAATATAGCGTTTCTCCCTGTTCTGTTAAAATCAGGCCTCTAGAATGTCTATGAAATAGAACTACCGAAAGGTCTTTTTCTAAGGCAGCTACCTGCCTACTTACAGCCGACTGGCTAAGCGCAAGACTTTCACCGGCCTTAGTAAAACTTTTCGCTTCAGCTACAGCATGAAAAATTCTAAGCCTATCCCAATTCATGTTATCCTCACAAATTCTACTTAAAAATTTTTGAGATACTTGGGGGATTCAGCATCTAATTAATGTCTACTCTGCAGCAACAGTTTCTGATTTTTCCAATCCAGCCAAGAATTTTTCTGCTTCCAATGCAGCCATACACCCCGTACCCGCAGCTGTAACGGCCTGTCGATAAATTTTATCTTGAACATCGCCCGCAGCAAAAATACCCTCAATATTGGTCACGGTGCTACCAGACTGTGTATTAATATAACCTTCGCTATCCATCGTTATTTGATTTTTGAATATTTCTGTATTTGGTGTATGCCCAATTGCTACAAATACTCCATCGACGTTCAAAGAACGCGATTCCCCACTTATCACATTTTTTAAATCTAAACCAGTTACACCGAGGGGCGTATCTGTACCGCTGATTCTCTCAACAACGTGATCCCAAATAATTTTAATTTTATTATTAGACATCAATCTTTTTTGTATTATTTTCTCTGCTCTTAATCTATCCCGACGGTGCACCAAAGTGACTTTTTCCGCGTGATTTGTTAAGTAAAGAGCCTCTTCAACCGCTGTATTGCCCCCGCCTATCACAGC
>CAYRUX010000176.1:0-4689 GCA_964427515.1 uncultured Rhizobiaceae bacterium | reverse complement strand
GTACTTTTAGGGTTGATAGCAGGTTATGCTGGTGGCTGGTTGGATCAGATAATTATGCGAGTTTTAGATGTATTTTTTGCATTTCCCTAAGTGCTTCTAGCTATTGTTATTGCTGGGATCCTAGATCCAGGGATGGGAACACTGATATTTGCTATAACTATTGCACTTATACCGTACATTTCTAGATTAGTTAGAACAACGACGGTTTCAGTAAAACAGGAACCTTACATAGAAGCGGCGCGGGCAGGCGGTGCGGCCACTAGTACAATTCTGGCGCGATATGTTTTGCCCAACATGTTGGCACCGGTGATAGTATACTCTACAACCCTAATTGGTTTAATGATGGTTGTAGGATCTGGCTTATCGTTTCTGGGTCTTGGTATTCAGCCTCCTGACGCTGATTGGGGTACAATGGTATCAGACGGAAGGGCAGTTCTAAAGAAAGCACCGCATGCAACCGCATTCCCTGGGTTTATTATTGTTATTGTATCCCTTGCCTTTTCATTTATTGGTGACGGACTTCGAGATGCGTTGGATCCTCGCGCAAGAGTTCGTTGAGAAATAATATTATGACCAACAATTCAATATTAAAAGTTCGAGATTTACGAACCTATTTTAGGCTCAGGACAGGAACTTTAAAGGCGGTAGATGGCATATCTTTTGAACTCCAGTCTAAAAGAGTGTTATGCATAGTAGGCGAGTCTGGTTCAGGTAAAAGTGTGACAGCACAGTCCATTATGCGTTTAGTTGAACCTCCTGGTCGTGTTGTCGAGGGAGAAATATTATATCGAGATCAAAATCTGCTTAAGTTGGAAGAGAAGGAGATCGAAAAACTCCGTGGAAATCGAATCGGTATGATATTCCAAGATCCTATGACTGCCCTTAATCCAGTTTTTACGATTGGAGAGCAAGTTGTAGAGACACTTATGGTTCACCAAGGGATTAATAAAGAGTCGGCAAAAAAGCGAGCGATAGAGTTAATTCATATGGTTGGAATACCTGAACCTGAAGATAGACTAAAAGAATACCCTCACCAATTTTCGGGAGGTATGAGGCAAAGAGTAATCATAGCAATAGCAATTGCGTGTGAACCGGATGTATTAATAGCTGATGAGCCAACTACAGCTCTTGATGTTACAATTCAGGCACAAATATTACATCTTTTAGCTGATCTGCAGCAGCAGTTAGGTAGTGCTATGATATTGATCACCCATGATCTTGGTGTTGTTTCAGCAATGGCAGATGATGTGTTGGTGATGTACTCTGGAAGAATGGTCGAGTATGGGGATGTGCACACAATATTTCGTAGTCCCCGCCACCCATACACTATAGGTCTATTGGATTCTATAATCAGACTGGAGGATAATAAAGACTCTGATTTACGGTCTATACCAGGTTTGCCACCAGTGCCAATTGATCCACCCCCCGGATGTGCCTTTCGCGACCGGTGTTCAAAGGCAATTGATATTTGTCATAATCGTGATCCGGTACCAATGCAAACAGATACAGGGTCAATCGTGGCGTGCCATGTCGTAGAAAAAAATGCGGATGTTTTGCTTGAGGTAGGAAAATGAGCAGTAATATTCTCACGGTTAGCGGTCTCGTTAAACATTTTAAGCTACAACCAAAAGGATTATTTGAGCCAGCCCCACTATTGCGCGCAGTTGACGGTGTAGATTTTGAAGCCATGCGTGGTGAGACATTAGGCCTGGTAGGCGAGTCTGGGTGCGGCAAGTCTACTACTGCGAGGCTAATCCTTCGATTGATCGAGCCCACTGCAGGGTCGGTTAATCTCGATGGCACTGACGTCTTATCATGTTCAAAGAAGGAACTCGGTAGGCTTCGGCAAGAGATGCAAATAGTTTTTCAAGACCCTCTTTCATCACTTAACCCTAGGATGTCTGTAGGCACATCGATTGGAGAGCCCTTAAGATTTCATAAACTTGCAGATAAAGTTGAACGGTTTGATCGTGCCAGAGCGTATATGGAAATTGTTGGATTAAGGAAAGATTATTACGATCGACTTCCGCATGAGTTCTCAGGTGGACAAAATCAGCGTGTTGCCATAGCGAGAGCACTAATCTTACGACCCAAGCTTCTTATTTTAGATGAACCGGTTTCAGCTCTCGATGTGTCGATCCGCGCGCAGATCCTCAGACTTTTAATTGATTTACAGGAAAAATTTCAGCTGACATATGTATTTATTTCCCATGATTTGTCTGTTGTTAAACGCTTTTGTAACCGTACAGCTGTACTTTACCTTGGAAAAATTGTTGAAATTGCTGAAAGTGAACAACTTTATAAAAACCCTCTTCATCCGTACTCTCAAGCTCTTATTAAGGCCATACCCGAGGCAAACCCTGAGGGTGCCCGAGCGGATTCATTAGATGGTATTAAAGGAGATGTGCCAAGCCCTATAAACCCCCCGAGAGGGTGCCGTTTCCATACACGTTGTCCCTTTAAAATGTCGATATGTGAAGAGCAAGAGCCACCTCTTAAGGAATCCGAAGCTGGCCATAAAGTAGCTTGTTTTTTACACTGACTGGTATGGTTTAATCACTAAGATAGTTTTATTTGTAATTATAATATCTGCTATAGGCACTATATTGATTTCCAAGTACTTATTAAGAATGCGAACCAAGGGGAGCTAGAGATGACTTCAAAACGAGTTGTTTTAACAGGATATGAACCATGGGCTCATGCTAACAGTAATCCAACTCTTGATCTTTTAGACCGTGCGAAGGAGAGAAATTTACCAAATATTGAATTGTTTACTATCCCAGTCCCTATTGAAGACGGCCAGATATCAGCGATAGTAGATAATGCTTTAAAGGAGTATATGCCTGAAGTATGGGTTAGTTTAGGATTATATCCCGGGCTATCTGTTATTGGTATTGAACGTACAGCAGCCAACGTTCGAGATTTTCCGGTTGCCGACAATGTTGGTTCTCAACCATTTGACGAGCCCATATTTTCTGAAGGGCCTTATGCGTATAAAGCGACCCTGCCAGTTAAAGCAATTGTCAAAACCCTTACCTCCCACTCAATACCAGCCAAAGTATCAAATTCTGCATCTACCTACCTTTGCAACCAGATTATGTACAGTGCTCTTCATTTAATTGTTAAAAACAATATGAAGTGTCGTGCTGGATTTATTCATGTGCCCTATACGCCTGAGTATGTGGCAGGTGCTTCATATCCAGAGCATGAGTATCCATCCATGAGTCTTGATATGATGGCAGATGCAGTATGTCTTGCGTTGGCCACAGCTACTGAGTGCGACGAAGACATTCAGGCTCCGCCAAAGGGGTATTGAAAAATTACATTACAAAAATGTTATTTTTGTAGTTAATTGGAAGCGGGTTTAATGCTTTTCAGGAGTTCGAGGATGTAGTTCCATTCTTTGTCCGTTAGGTAATTTGAGTGCCCTAATAGCATTGCTGACGCGACATTTTGCGCTATCGAACCGAAACTGATCAGTGGAGATTGCTTTTAACGTCCCCCATCCATTTACTGCCACATTTTGAGTGCCGCCTAATCCTCGAGTTGTAGTTTTACCTTCCAAAAAGAATGCGCACTCTACTATTATAAGACTCATTTTATATTTTGCTTTATTCGTAACAGTGGCAAGTACGGTTGGTGTGCCAGAATCGTTGTAAACACGCTCAATAGATAACTCAATTAAGGACGAAAAATCATCAGATGATATAGCCTTGGTATTAAGACAATAAACACAACTAGTTAGACTTATAATAAATATTAAAATTTTCATATATAAAGTCTGCCATAATTATTGAGAAATAGGGAGTCTCAGTTATTAGGTGACACTAAACCTATTAATTAGTATTTTTAAAAAACTTTTCTTTCACTAGTTTGAGGTGGGTGCTTGAATTGTTTTGGTGAAATTATCGAAGGTGAACGACGCGAGGAGTTGCTATCGAGCGATGGTGAGACGGGGCTAGTTGATACCTTTCTTGAAGCGGGAGTGATGTGTTTGCGGGGCAAACCTGTAACGCCTGATGAATTTCTTCGAATTGCTACAAAACTCGGAGAACCTCAGTCGCAGCTATTGAGGGCTCACCGTCTTGAGAATATCCCGCAGGTTTCAATTATTTCTAGTCACCATCGTGACGTTTTAGGTGACGGAGGTAGATCTATACTCGGTCGTTACTGGCATACCGATGATTCGTATTTTTCCGTACCAAGTTCCATAACTCTCCTACATGCTAACAGTGTGCCTGGGTTTGGTAAAGGAGACACTCTATTCGCAGATATGAGAGCAGCGTGGGAGTCACTAGATATATCAGACAGTAATAATATTCGTAATCTAAAAGCAGTCCATAAATATCAGTCTCGTAGAAATGTTTCGGCCGTTCCAAAGCGTTCCAAAGAAGAGGAAGCCGAGACGCCGGAGGTTACGCACCCTCTGGTTCGAACTCATCCTGATACAGGTCGTCAGGCATTATATCTTAATCCTAACCGTATTGATCATATAGTGGGGCTTTCTCTCTCCGACGGAGATAAGTTACTGGATAATTTAATAAAAGCTTCAACCATATCGGATTTCGTGTACCACCATCACTGGGCGGTAGGGGATATAGTTATTTGGGATAATAGGTGTACCATGCATAGGGTAAACTATGATTTTGGGGAGATGCCCCGCGAAATGATGCGTATATTATTGAAAGG
>CAYRUX010000175.1:0-21284 GCA_964427515.1 uncultured Rhizobiaceae bacterium | reverse complement strand
CGGATGGGGCACGCTGGCGCGATTATTTCTGGAGGCAAAGGTGGAGCTGAGGATAAGATTGAAGCAATGAGAAGTGCTGGGGTTATAATTTCAGACACACCGGCAGTGATTGGAGCCACAATGAAGAATCAGTTAATTTCATAGACTCATTGATGAATTTTATTAACCTTCTGCTTTATTAATTAAGCTTTCTAATAAAGAAATTATAAAACTAACACTAGGCTGGGCTAAAATGAGTGATAAAACAAATGCATTTGACTTAGTCGTAATCGGATCGGGGCCTGGAGGCTATGTTGCTGCAATTCGCGCGGCGCAGTTGGGCATGAGTGTTGCTTGTGTTGAAAGGGATACAAAGCTTGGGGGCACATGTCTCAATGTAGGTTGCATTCCCTCTAAGGCACTGCTGAATGCTACTGAGGAATATGTACATGCAAAAAAGATTTTACCTCGCCATGGCGTGGTAACTGAAGATGTGCATTTTGATTTACCTCTGATGATGAGCCACAAACAGAAAGTAGTAGATGACCTGACCAAAGGCATAGAACATCTTTTCAAAAAGAATGATATTACTCGATTTGTTGGTCTTGGCCGTCTAGGAGAGTCTGGAGAGGTATGTGTTGAAACTGAGGACGGCGAAGTAGCTTCTCTTAGCGCGCGAACAATAGTTATTGCGACAGGCAGCACGCCCACTAGCCTTAAAGAGCTTCAAGTGGATGAAACCAGAATTTTAACTTCTACAGGTGCCCTTTCGATGACAAAAGTGCCTGAGCAATTAGCAGTGATTGGCGCGGGTTATATTGGGCTGGAAATGGCTAGTATTTGGAGTCGGCTGGGTGCCAAGGTTACGGTGATTGAGTATCTTGATAAAATTCTACCAGGAATGGATGATGAAGTAACAGATCAATTTTACAAATTACTAAGGCGACAAAAAATTAAATTTCAGTTAGGTACTAGAGTTAAAGAAGGTATTCTTAACGAAAATGAGGTTGAGTTAATTTTAGAGTCTGTATCTGAAGGGGTGGAGACAAAGCTGAAGACAGATGTCGCATTAATAGCAATAGGTCGTAGGCCGTTTACTGAAGGACTTGGTCTAAACTACGCCGGTGTCAAACTCAATGAAATCGGTCAAATTGAAGTCAACGATCGTTTTGAAACCAGCGTCTCTGGTATTTACGCCATTGGGGATGTCATACGTGGGCCGATGTTGGCTCATAAGGCTGAGGATGAAGGAATTGCAGTTTCAGAGATTATCGGGGGATTGAATCCCAAGATTAATTATGAAGCTATCCCAAGTGTTGTATATACTCAGCCAGAACTTGCTTCGGTTGGTTATTCTGAGGAACAATTGCAAGTAATGGGACTAGAATATTCTGTTGGGAAGTTTCCATTTGTTGCAAATGGCAGAGCCCGTGCAATGTCAGCAACAGAAGGTTTCGTAAAAATACTAGCGGATAAAAATACAGATCGTTTGCTTGGGGTGCACATTTTAGGAGCTGATGCAGGCACCATAATAGCGGAAGCCGTTCTAGCAATTGAGCTTGGTGCTTCTGCAGAAGATATGGCTCGTACATGTCACGCACATCCAACTCTGAATGAGGGGGTCAAAGAGGCTGCTTTGGCTTATAATCGACGAGCAATTCATATATAATGCTATGTAATGTTTCCGTTTTCAATTAGCATCATCACATGGTTCTGTTAGCGTAAATTGACCAGAGTCTTCATCCCAAACAATTTTCTTTTTATTCAATGGGTGAGTATTTTTATGGGTGGTTTTAATTTCTTCATCATCGATTGCAGTATAGTGAATAGTGGTCTCAAGGCTTTTGTGCCCCAAAAGGTCAGCTATTGCCCGGAGATCTTTACTGCTGTTGTATATATGGGTAGCAAAGCTATGCCTTAATGCATGTGGTGTTAACGAAGGTGGTTGATTAAGCGTATCACGTAATCGAACCATTAAATCTTGAACACTGCGTGGACTGAGAGGTTTGCCTCTGACACCGAAAAAGATTTGTTGATTCAGGTTTAGTTCAGTCCGTGTATGTTTTTGGTATGCATGCCGATACTCATTAATTTTTTGCTTCACAAGGGGTAATATAGGTACAGGTCTCGTCTTATCGCCTTTACCTTTAATTAATAGGGTATCTTTCCCGTCAACATCAACCCACTTTAGACTGAGTGCTTCACTAATACGTAGGCCACACCCATAAAGTAAAAATAGAATTGCGACATTTCTTTTTATTACCCACGGAAGTGGTTGTGTTTTATTATCATATTTCCAGTTTTCAGCTATTGATAGGAGTTCCTCCCACTTATTCACAGGTATAGGTTTCGGAAGAATTTTGTGAGATTTTGTTTGACCTAGATTAAATTTTTTAAACCCATTTAAGAGTTCATTAGATCGTTTTAGTTGATCAATTAAATCATCACGATTTACACTTAATTTTTGCCAATCAGCCTTAGTTTTAGGAGTCTTATTAAGTCGATTTTCTAATTCATTTAAATCTCGACTTAAGTTGTTGGATACATATTCTTGTTCTTTTTGGAGGTGCTTAAAAAACCCCCGTAAAGCAGAGTTTGCTCTAATAGTGGAGGTTCTTGCGTATCCTTGTTTATTTGGAGTTTTGGCAGAGGGGAGGGCGGTTTTAAAGCTTTTACCAGCACTCTGCCGCGCTTTATTAGCCTCAACTCGGTATAAAGTATAATTTAATATGTCTTCTCGGTCGAGTTTGCTGAGTATGTCGAGGCTGATAAATTCGCAGAAGTTTTCCATAAATGTAGCCGAACACTCATTCGTTGATAAGGTTATTATTTTGCGTTGCGGGCCCTGCCATGATTTTTGTTCATATGTAACTCTGATACACGCAAGAAATAATGAAAGGTCGAGTAAATAGGCAGATACTGTATTCTCGGAAAATCTTTTTTCGGAAAGTAAATAATGTTTCCAAGACGCAATCGCTTCTATAAGCCCTGACTTACTGACAACTTGTACATCCCTATCTTTTGAATACCCCTCTAATGGTTTCCCTACAGTTTTATCTATCAAAAGGCGGTAATCCCGAGCCCGCTCAAGAATATTCTCTGGATTAATTTTATTTCTTATATCCACGGTTCTAGAGACAGTGATGATGGTTCCCCATATGAGTTATTTTCCAAGAATTGTCTGACCTGTCAGTGCCCAGTCTTTTAGGAATGCATCTAGTCCTTTATCGGTAAGTGGGTGGTTTGCTAGTTTCCGTATTATATCAGGCGGTACAGTTGCCACGTCGGCGCCTAATTTTGCTGCTTCTAATAAATGAATCGGGTCTCTAATTGAAGCCACTAGTATTTCTGTTTGCAATGTATCGGGATAGTTAGAATAAATGGAAGTGATTTCTTCAATCAGAATCATGCCATCGTGTCCAATATCATCTAATCTTCCAACAAAAGGCGAAATGAAAGTGGCTCCGACTTTTGCCGCAAGAAGAGCTTGGGCAGATGAAAAACAGAGTGTAACATTAACCATAGTTCCAGATTGGCTAAGTGTCTTACATGCTTTTAAACCATCCCAAGTTAAAGGTAATTTAACGACCACATTTGGTGCAATATCTGCTAACCGACGACCCTCGTTAACCATCGAGTCGGTTTGCGTTGCTGTAACTTCAGCACTTACTGGACCAGAAACAATGGTACAGATTTTTTTTATCGTTTCAAAAAAGTCACCGCCAGACTTCTGTATTAGTGATGGATTTGTTGTAACTCCATCGAGAAGGCCAGTATCTGCTAGATCCTCTATCTCCTTAATTTCTGCGGTATCAACGAAGAATTTCATTTGGCAAATCCTTTCTCAGGTCTCTCTTATATGCTGCTATCAACTTGGTACGTAAAATTTCAAACATATCTGTACAATGATGTTACTTGAGACAAAGGCGAGTCGTTGGCACATTCTAGCGGATGGATAATGATCATACCACTTTATCGCAGAATAATGCTGCCAAAAATGGGCAAAGGGTGTCTGTGTTATTACCTCTTGGTATAGATAAGGCTTATGACTACTTGATGCCATATGGCAAGGAAGTGGTAGATGGCTCATATGTTAAGGTGCCATTTGGACACCGAGTGGTAACGGGCGTGATTTGGCACAAGACACATGACAACGCGACAAGTGAACTTGATTCGGAACATTTGAAAGTTATTGTGTATCAATATGAGGCTCCTCCAATGCCAAGGCCTCTTCGCGACCTAGTAGAATGGGTAGCCGAATATACTGTTTCAAAAAAAGGGGCAGTATTGCGAATGGCAATGAGTGTGCCAGCCGCACTAGAGCCAAAAAAAGTAGTCCCATTCTATGTGATAGGAGGGCCGCTTCCTGATAGAAATACATCTGCTCGGCAACGTGTGATTAAAGTGCTTGAGGATGGTGAACCGCGAACTGCTAAGTATTTGGCTAATCATGCCAAAGTTAGTTTAAGTGTTATTCATCGTCTTGTGGCTATAGGCTGCCTAAAAAGGGATTGTTCGTCGGAGAAGGAGAGACCGTCAACACGAAATTGGGAGTATCAAGAAAATAAGCTTTCGACAGAACAGAACTACGCGGCGCAAATACTAAAACAGCGTATTATAGAAGGAACTTTCGGTGTGACACTCTTAGAGGGTGTAACAGGATCGGGTAAAACTGAAGTTTACTTTGAGGCTATAGCAAAATCTCTTGAATTAGGGCAGCAGATTTTGGTTATGTTGCCTGAAATATCTCTTTCAACACAGTGGTTGGAAAGGTTTACTTCTCGATTTGGGACTAAGCCAGAAGTTTGGCATTCGGACATAAGTCAAGCGTCGAAGCGGAGGGCATGGAGGTCAGTAGCCGAAGGTAAGGCAAATGTTGTTGTAGGAGCTCGTTCAGCACTGTGGCTACCTTTTACTAATCTTGGTCTAATAGTTGTAGACGAAGAGCATGATACGGGTTTTAAGCAGGAAGATGGTGTGATCTATCATGCTCGTGATATGTCAGTTACCCGGGCTTTATTGGAAAATTGTTTAATAGTTTTGTGTTCAGCTACACCATCACTAGAGACATTGCAAAATGTAGAACTTGGTAGATACCAGATGGTGAAACTTCAAGATCGATATGGAGTTGCCACATTGCCGAATATTGAGGCGGTAGATATGCGCAGCACAACGGCGACTGGAAAAGAATGGATTTCACCAAAGGTAAGAGACGGATTGGAAGTTTGCTTTTCCTCAGGGCAACAAGCACTACTGTTTTTAAACAGAAGAGGTTATGCCCCCCTTACTCTTTGTCGAGCATGTGGGTATAGAATGGAGTGCCCACATTGCTCCGCCTGGTTAGTTTCACATCGTCTTAGAGGTGCTATGGTTTGCCACCATTGTGGTTATTCCCGGCATTCTGAGGACAATTGTCCAAAGTGTGAAGCTGAAGGTGTTCTAGTCCACTGTGGCCCGGGAGTTGAAAGAGTTGCGGAAGAAATAGGTAATATGTTTCCTGATATAAATTACGAAATAATTACTAGCGATACCGTTTCTGGTCAGAAACAGGCAGTTGATTTATTTAAAAGGATTTCAAGTAAGGAGATTGACCTTCTTATTGGCACACAAATCCTTGCTAAGGGGCATGACTTCCCGTTTCTAACGTTTGTGGGTGTTATAGATGCTGATTTGGGATTATCTGGTGGAGACCTTCGTGCAGCGGAACGAACCTATCAGCTTTTAGAACAGGTGGCCGGGCGCGCAGGCAGATCGGCTTTTAGAGGCCGCGTCCTATTACAAACTTATATGCCAGAGCATCCAGTGATGATCGCTCTTTGTTCCGGAAACCGTAAAAATTTTTTAAGAGAAGAATTTGAAGCGCGAAAACAGACTGGCCTCCCTCCGATGGGAAGGCTTGCTGCAATTATATTATCTGGGCGGAGAGAGGAAGTGGTGATGAATGCGGCACGTTCCCTGGCTCATCGTGCTAGAAAGTCGATCAAAGAGGAAAGTAAAATTGAAATTTTTGGTCCAGCTCCTGCTCCGTTAACACTTTTACGTGGTAGATATCGATACCGCCTTCTAGTAAAGTGTGCTCGAGAAGTCCTGCCTCAGTCCTGGCTGAGAGAATTGTTAGGGGGATTTGACGGCCCTTCTGACGTCACTATTCGGGTCGACATTGATCCATATAGCTTCTTATAGAGCTAAGGTTTTGTAATGATTGGCTTTTATAAGTGTTTCGGAGTCAGTTGCACGAGCATAACGAGTATGTTACTTAATCCCCTGCTTTTCGGTTGGTAGTTGTATCGATAAGTATGATTATGTTGTAATTTCAGCCTAGATTTTAATTAAGTACTTAGCTGACCAGATGATGGTATACACCTGAGGAGGTAAAGTTTAGTGGCAACTCAAATCACAGGTCAGAGTGATCTTGCTAGACGCTACGCTTCAGCTGCATTTGAACTAGCACTTGAGCAGGATAAACTTGATGTTCTAGCGAAAGATTTAGAGGATCTTAGTGATCTGCTGGATACTAGTGCAGATCTATCACGTTTAGTGAAAAGTCCTGTTATTTCTCGTTCAGATCAATGGAAAGGGATGGGTGCCATTGCACATCAGGCAGGCATGTCGACTCTATCGGCAAACCTGATTGGCCTAATGTCAAAGAATAGACGCCTTTTTTTGCTTGAAGAAATGATTTCAGCTTTTCAGATAATGTTAGCTGATCATCGGGGTGAGGTGTCTGCTGAGGTAACCTCAGCAATAAATTTGAAGCCGGCTCATATGAGTGCAATCAAAGAAGCACTTAAAAAGATTGTTGGCCGAGATGTTGCGATAGAAACAAAAGTAGATCCTACTATCATAGGAGGATTGATAGTAAGGGTTGGATCACGCATGATTGATAATTCATTAAGAACCAAGCTGCAAAATCTTGAGCTTGCCATGAAAGGGAATTAAGAATGGACATTGGCGCAGCCGAAGTTTCGGCAATCCTCAAGGAACAGATTTCTAACTTTGGTACTGAAGCCGACGTGGCAGAGGTAGGGCAGGTGCTTTCAGTAGGTGACGGCGTTGCTCGGGTATATGGTCTGGATAACGTTCAGGCGGGAGAGATGGTCGAATTTCCAGGAAACATCAGAGGCATGGCGTTGAATCTTGATACTGATAATGTCGGCGTTGTAATCTTTGGTGAAGATAAGGAAATAAAAGAGGGGGATACGGTAAAGCGTACTGGAGCGATCGTAGAGGTGCCAGTCGGAAAAGGTCTTTTGGGTCGGGCAGTAGATCCACTGGGAAATCCTATAGATGGAAAAGGGCCAATAGAATCTTCTGATACAAAGCGTATCGAGGTAAAGGCACCTGGCATAATTCCAAGACAGTCAGTAAATGAACCTGTTCAAACTGGGCTTAAAGCCCTAGATGCTCTTGTGCCCATCGGTCGTGGTCAGAGGGAGTTAATTATTGGCGATCGACAAACTGGTAAAACTGCTGTTGCCGTCGACACAATAATTAATCAGAAAGAAGTAAACGCTAGTGGAGATGAGTCGAAGAAGCTTTACTGCATATATGTAGCGGTGGGTCAGAAGCGTTCCACTGTAGCGCAGGTAATGAAGACCGTAGAGGAAAATGGTGCACTAGATTATACAATTATTGTTTCTGCAACCGCATCGGAGGCTGCTCCCTTGCAGTTTTTAGCCCCATATTCCGGGTGTACAATGGGAGAGTTTTTTAGAGATAACGGTATGCATGCCGTTATTATCTATGATGATCTATCAAAGCAAGCTGTTGCTTACAGGCAAATGTCCTTGTTGCTTCGCAGACCTCCAGGGCGAGAGGCGTATCCAGGTGATGTGTTTTATCTCCATTCTAGACTTTTGGAGAGAGCAGCTAAGATGAACTCGGATTTGGGAGGGGGGTCACTGACAGCTCTTCCAGTGATTGAAACTCAAGCCAGTGATGTTTCTGCTTACATACCTACCAACGTTATTTCAATTACAGATGGACAAATTTTTCTTGAGACAGACTTGTTTTATCAGGGTATCCGACCAGCAATTAATGTTGGTCTTTCGGTTAGTCGAGTGGGTTCAGCCGCTCAAATTAAGGCTATGAAGCAAGTAGCAGGTCGAATAAAGCTGGAGTTGGCACAGTATAGGGAAATGGCTGCTTTCGCCCAGTTTGGATCTGATTTGGATGCTGCGACTCAGCGTCTCCTTGCTAGGGGTGCTCGGTTAACAGAATTGCTTAAACAGGGTCAGTATTCACCCTTACCTGTGGATGAGCAGGTTGTTGCAATTTTCGCGGGAGTTAGAGGATACTTAGATGGAATCGACTTGGAGAATATTGGACGCTTTGAGGAAAGTTTGCTTAGTGAAATGCGTAGTGAATACTCAGATATTCTTACTTCGATTAGAGAATCAGGTGAGCTAAGTGATGAAACTGAAAAAAAGCTTGTTTCAGTTCTTGACGAGTTCGTAAAGAAGTTTTCATAGGCGTTAGAGCTGAGTGGAGTAGATTAGGGAATGGCAACTCTAAAGGATTTGCGAACGCGTATTGATAGCGTAACTCAGACGCAGAAGATTACGTCGGCAATGAAACTGGTCGCAGCTTCAAAACTTCGGAGGGCACAGGAAGCAGCTGAGTCAGCGCGACCATACGCTCAGCGTATGGAACGTATGGTAGGCAGTTTAGCCGAGATATTAGGAGATCGTGAGGATGCACCAGCTATGCTGCGCGGAACCGGCAAGGGAGATACTCACCTTATTGTAGTAGCTACTTCTGATCGTGGACTGTGTGGTGGTTTTAATTCGTCTTTGATTCGGTCAGTGCGATTGCGAATTCGTGAACTCCAAAAGGATGGAAAATCTATTAAGATTTTCTGTGTTGGACGTAAGGGAAGGGAACAGTTGTCCCGTGAATATGGAGCCTTAATTATTGGAAACTCTGGCGAGTTAGGTAAGCGTGGCCCCTCTTACGAAGAAGCGGATAAGATTGGTTCGCATATTTCTGAGCTATTTGAGCAAGAAGAATTCGATGTTTGTACAATAGTATACAATCACTTCAAATCTGTTATGACACAAATTGTGACATTTCAACAAGTTATACCGTTTGCTGATTCGTCGCATACCGATAAGCAGGGCGAAGTTGCTGTAGAACAAGAAGATGAGGGTGCAATCTATGAGTTTGAGCCTGAAGAATCCGAAATACTTGAAGCTCTATTGCCATACAATTTATCTATTCAGGTTTTTCGGGCTTTGTTGGAGAGCGCAGCTAGTGAGCAGGGCGCACGTATGACGGCGATGGATAGCGCCACGAGAAACGCGGGAGAGATGATAGATAAGTTAACGCTAAACTTTAATCGCACACGGCAAGCCAAAATTACTGGTGAGCTTATTGAGATTATTTCAGGTGCCGAGGCTACTTAGGTAAAGTAAAAGATGAATTAGATTTCTATAAAAATAACTAAATTGTAATTATAATTTAAGGTGACGGGAGCCAGAACATGGCTAATACAAACACAAAAGGTACTATTTCACAGATTTTGGGCGCTGTAGTTGATGTTCAGTTTGAAGATGAATTGCCAGCTATCTTGAATGCGCTTGAAACAGATAATCATGGCAGTCGTTTAGTTTTAGAGGTTGCACAGCATCTAGGCGAGAACAACGTACGTTGTATTGCTATGGATACCACTGAAGGATTAGTTCGAGGACAAAAAGTGGCAGATACAGGTGCAGGTATTTTGGTGCCGGTAGGCCCAGAAATGCTAGGAAGAATTATTAATGTGGTTGGCGAGCCGATAGATGAGCGCGGGCCTATTAATTCTGAGAAGAAACTTCCAATACATGCCCCAGCCCCAGAATTTGTAGATCAATCAACGGAAGCTGAGATTCTTGAAACCGGGATTAAGGTTGTTGACTTGCTGGCACCGTATGCAAAAGGGGGAAAGATAGGACTTTTCGGTGGTGCTGGAGTTGGCAAGACGGTTATAATAATGGAGTTAATTAATAATATTGCAAAAGCACACGGTGGTTACTCCGTTTTTGCGGGGGTTGGTGAGCGAACCCGTGAGGGTAACGATCTGTATCATGAAATGATTGAAAGTGGTGTAATTGACTTGGAAGGTTCGGGGTCTAAGGTAGCACTCGTGTACGGTCAGATGAATGAGCCACCAGGTGCACGGGCAAGAGTGGGTCTCTCAGGGTTAGCTCAGGCCGAATATTTCCGAGATGAGGAGGGGCAGGATGTCCTTCTATTTGTAGATAACATCTTTAGATTTACACATGCGGGTTCAGAGGTGTCAGCTCTTTTGGGAAGAATGCCGTCAGCAGTTGGGTATCAACCGACTTTGGCGACAGAAATGGGAAATCTTCAGGAACGAATAACGACAACACAAAAGGGGTCAATTACTTCAGTACAGGCAATTTATGTGCCAGCGGACGATCTTACAGACCCCGCGCCTGCAACATCTTTTTCGCATTTGGATGCTACGACTGTGTTGTCTCGACAAATCGCTGAGTTAGGTATTTATCCAGCCGTTGATCCCTTGGATTCCACATCTCGGATGTTGGATCCGAGAATTGTAGGTGAAGAGCACTATGAAGTTGCGAGAGAAGTACAAAGGGTACTGCAGACTTATAAATCTCTGCAGGATATAATCGCTATTCTTGGTATGGACGAGCTTTCTGAGGAAGATAAACTAACTGTAGCTAGAGCAAGAAAGATACAACGGTTTCTTTCGCAACCATTCTTTGTCGCTGAGGTCTTTACAGGTGCTCCGGGGAAGTTGGTTGACTTAAAGGACACTATAGCGGGGTTTAAGGCTATATGTGCTGGCGATTATGATGATTTACCAGAAGCAGCCTTTTATATGGTAGGTTCTATAGAAGAAGCTGTTGAAAAAGCTAAGGAAATGGCGGCTGAAGCTGCTTAATGGGTTTTGTTGTGTCAGATAAATTTCAATTCGAATTAGTTGCACCAGAAAAGCTAATCTATTCAGACGACGCAGAATTTGTGGTTGTCCCCGGGGTGGAGGGCGACTTTGGTGTGCTTCCTGGACACGCCTTATTGTTGTCCACAGTTAGGCCTGGCGTAGTTGAAATTCATGAAAATGATAAACCTAAGGAACGTTTTTTTGTTGGTGGTGGTTTTGCTGAAGTTACACCAGAGCGTTGTACTGTGTTGTGTACGGAATCATTAAATTTGGTAGACTTCGATGAAAGCAAGGCAAATACTAGGCTTGAAAATGCAGAGCGTGAACTAAGCGAAGCTTCATCAGATTTAGAACGGGAAAAGTGTGAGAAAGCTCTTGAGGTCGCGCGGTCGTTGATCTCGGCAGGTTCTTCATGAGCATTGGTTATTATGTTTGCTCGACGCTTTATCTAATGACATCATTACGTGAGTTTTTATAGTTTGCTTGTAGTTTGTTGAGGTAGTATGAGCAGTTGGACTCTAAATGATATTGACTGGGATAAGTTTGAGTCAGGCAAGCTTGATCCGGAGCTTCTCAAGTTGGTGAAAGCTGCTTGCATGGTGGAGCATCATAGTGGTGCATATGGAGAATACTTGTGCGCAATATTTGAAGGCGAACCAGAAGTTTGTGACGAAGCAAGAAAATGGTCAGATGAAGAGGTGCAACATGGGTTGGCGCTTCGCCGTTATGCTGAGCTTGCAGATCCAAATTTTGATTTTTCAGATGCTTACTCACGATTTATAAAAGTACATGTAATTAATGTTGATGCAAAAGAATCTGTAAGGGGTTCATTGTGTAAGGAGATGGTTGCCCGTTGTGCGGTAGAGGTTGGCACCTCTTCTTATTATAGCGCCTTGAGAGACGCTGTCGATGAACCAGTATTGAGGCAGATTTGTAGTAATATAGCAGGAGACGAGTTTAGGCATTATAAGCTTTTTTATAAATATGCTAACCATTTTCAAAAACTAGAAGGTTTGAGCCGTTGGTCTAGACTTAAAATTGCGGTCGGTCGTTTTATAGAGACTAGTGACGATGAGTTAAGTTACGCCTATTACTGTGGTTCTGGAGATAGAAAACCTTACGTTAGGAAAGAGGCTAATAAAGCATGTATGGCTCGTACATTGCAGTTATACCGTTTTGAGCACGTTCAAAGGGGAGTTGGTATGAGTCTAAAGTCAGCGGGAATTAAACCGCAAAGCACTTTGGGAAAATTAATCACTTTTGTAAGCTGGTCACTCTTTAGGGTTTATGCTGGTCATTTAAAACGCTCGGCCGGATATATTTAAGCATATTTCAATGGTTATAAATTCTTTTTTGGATGGGCGATACTGATAAAGAACGTAGCCTCTTAGCGTTTATAAGAATGAGCTAAATTCATTAATTAATGATTCATATAATGGAACCTTAAATCTTACAGCGAATTTTACTAGGTCAGCGCTTGTAGACCAGCGCCATTCTGAAAATTCGGGTTTTGAAACCGTTAAATTAATATGCCTGTCCTGCCCTAAGTATCTCATCACATACCATCGTTGCTTTTGTCCATCATAACGTCCTTTCCAGACAGTGGCTTTTAGCTCTGGCGGTATTTCATAATGGTACCAGCCCTTTGAGATTGCTAATATCTCGACAAGACCTGCATGAGCACCCGTTTCCTCGTAGAGTTCACGCAAGGCAGCAGCCTCTGGTGACTCACCGTCATCTATTCCACCTTGTGGCATTTGCCAACACTGAGACGTTAAATCAATTCGCCGGCCCACCCAAATCAAATTATATTCATTGACCAACATGATGCCCACGCCTTTTCGGTAACGTTTTTTAGGTGTCTTAATCATATATATTCCGAAATTACGTATTTAAGTGGCATTAACCAGAATAATAACAATGCTGGCGTACAATCAGAAAAATCAGTTCACTACCATGTCAGATAATAATTCTAGCCCTCTTAGAAGATCTAAAGCTCGAGCTAGTTGATAATCAGTTTCTACAAGACTTTTCTCGGCGCCTTTCTTAGCTGAGTTCGTTGAATCTCTGTTATCCTCTGCATCATGGTCTTCAGATTGTTCATTTGTTAAGCTGCCGCGCAAATCTGCTTCAGTTCTTCGATGGTTTGCAGATGTAAGTTCAAATTTTGCCTGCTCTACATGAATATCTGGATGTATGCCACGTGCCTGAATCGAGACACCAGATGGCGTATAATATCTGGCAGTGGTTAATCTCATAGCACCTTGATTTCCCAGAGGTATGACAGTCTGGACAGAGGCTTTTCCAAATGAGGGAGTTCCCATTACGATTGCTCTGCGGTGATCCTGTAGTGCACCCGCGACGATTTCCGAAGCTGCAGCTGATCCCCGTTTATTAAAACAATCATGGGCATGCCATCGGTTACATCACCGGATCTAGCATTAAATCGTTGGATGGAATCATCGCGGCGACCTCGTGTTGATACAATTTCACCCTGCACCAAAAATGCATCGGATACGGATACCGCTTGATCAAGTAACCCACCCGGGTTATTCCTAAGGTCTAACACCAAACCTTTTATGCTTTCTGAATACTCTGTGCGATAGTTCTTAACAGCCTTTTCCAATTCTCTTGTTGTTTTTTCTGAAAAGGAAGATATGCGAACATAAATAATATCATCCCCCTCCATGCGCACGCGAACAGAGCGGATGGTAATTATAGCTCGGGTAATTTCGACGACAATTGGACTATCTGACGAAAGTCTTTGAATTGTTAACACAATATTCGAATCTACAGGCCCCCGCATCCTCTCTACCGCTTCGGATAGTGTCAGTCCGAGTACAGACTCTCCGTCGATATGTGTAACAAAGTCCCCCGACTGTAGCCCTGCTCGTTGCGCCGGTGTATCGTCAATTGGTGCTATAACCTTAACAAAACCATTGCTATCCATAGTGACTTCAATTCCTAAACCCCCAAATTCTCCTCGGGTCTGTGTTTGCATTTCTTGAAAGTGTTTGGCGTTCAAATATCGAGAATGTGGATCTAGGGAGCTTAACATTCCATTAATCGCCGCTTCGATTAGTTCAGCATCAGTAACTTGTTCTACGTAGTCCGCCTTCACTCTTTCAAACACATCTCCAAATAGGTTCAACTGTCGATATGTTTCGTCATTTGCTGCATAGGTCGTGAAGGGAAATATTAATATTCCTATGCAAAGCAGGAGGAGCAACAATTGGTTACGCATACTAACCACCACTTACTTTATTGTTATTGGTTGCTAACCATGGAAGCGGATTAATTGGGTGACCTCTTCTCCGGAGTTCCATGTATAGTTCTGGTTGTTTTTCATTTAGGGAATTCATTATCCCAACTGGTTCACCTAGTAGAACGTATTGATCCAAAGTTTTATAAATATGATCTAGACCTGCGAGAACTGTATGATATCCCGCACCATGGTCAATTATCAATAGCATGCCGTATTCATGAAATGGACCTGAAAAAACTACGCGTCCTTCCGATGGTGCTCTAACTTTCTCACCAAAATTAGTTCTGATAATAATACCCTTTGTTAGAAATCCAAATTCTGTGGCTTGATTGAAATGACTTACTACCTTTCCTTCAATAGGCATTCTCAAATTGTTGAGACTTACCATTTTATTATTTGTTGAAATGGTAGAAGAGTTACTGCTTTTGTCTGCCCTATGTTCTGACGGTAACGGTATATCAGAATATATTACTTGTTGGTCTTTTTTTTCAACTTTTTTAATCAATTGCGCAAGTAGAACTTGAAGATGTTTTGTTTTGGTGGCTAGTTGTTTTACGGATTTTGTGGTGTTCTCATGGATAATTGTTGTTCTACGTTTTAATGCAATTTTTTGAGAAAGTTGCATTTTAAGATCTGCACGCTGCAATTTTAAATGCTTTATACGCTTATTTATGTTCGATTCACGTTGTGGTGCATATTTTTCCATGTCCTCTAGCAGAGCAACCGTATTTCTCAGCTTAATAGTTCGAGTTTTAAAGGTTTGGGTAAGTGACAATAGTAACAACCTAGTGCGGGATATGTTTTTTGCGGAGGCCGGCATAAAAATAACTAATTCTGTAGGCACGTAATTTATTCTTTGTAATGCGCCGATAACTTCTAAAAGTTCTTTTTTTACAAGCAAAAGCTCTATTGTTTTATTTTCTCTCTGTTTCACTAGAAGGTTGAGTTCATTTTTTAAAGTGTTTAAACGGACTTCTGTAAGTTGTATTTTGTTGGTAATGCTAACTAGCTTTTGTTGAAATATTGACACCTCCCGTGAAATTCGCACTAGTTGATCATCTAGTTCTGTAGCAGTTTGTTTTCCTTTCGTGAGAGAGTGCTCAGAGTGAGATAGAGCTCTGTTAACCTCCATAATATCTAGTTTCTTGGTATCTTCAGCTAAGGCAGGCACAAAACAATACGGCAACATCACAATGATTAATGTAATAATTAAGTAGAGTTTACTGTCTGTTAGTAAGCTTGTATTTTTTTTATTCTCCATGCTATTAGAATTAGAGTTAGCTGTCTGTACGTAATAATGTGTGGCCTGTCATATCAGCGGGTATTTCTAGTCCCATTAGGTTCAAAAGGGTTGGGGCAACGTCTGCTAAGGTGCCATCAATTAGCTTGGCATGCTTCAAGTAGTTGTTTACTAAAAGTATTGGGACAAGGTTCGTAGTATGGGCAGTGTGAATTTCGTTTTCAGACACATTATACATCTGTTCAGCATTGCCATGATCTGCTGTTATTAGCGCACTTCCCCCAGTGTTCTGTAAAGCCTCTATCATTCGCCCAAGACAAGTGTCAATTACCTCTACAGCGCGCACCGCTGCTGGAAATAAACCTGTGTGTCCTACCATGTCGGTGTTGGCGTAATTGACAACTATTAGGTCAAATTTTTCACTTGTAATTGCGTTCACCAGATTATCAGTTACTTTATGAGCAGACATTTCTGGTTGAAGGTCGTATGTTTTGACTTTAGGAGAGTCTATAAGAATCCGGGTTTCACCTGGAAATACATTCTCTCTGCCACCGTTGAGAAAAAATGTCACGTGAGCGTATTTTTCTGTCTCTGCTAACCGAAGCTGTTTTAATCCAACTTTTGATATTTCTTCGCCAAGTACATTCTTGAGATGAATACGGGGAAACAGAGCGGGGATCAGTTCATTTAATTCATCAGAATATTCAGTCATACCCAAGGCAGCTACGAACTTAATGTTTTTGGTTCGGATGAAACTCTTAAATTTAGGGTCTAAATAGGCAGACAAGATCTGACGCACACGATCTGCTCTAAAATTGGCCATTAACAGAGCATCCCCGTCGGACATGCCTCTATAGTCGCCAAGAACAATAGGTTCTATGAATTCATCAGTATGCCCTTTGTCATATGCTAATCTAACTGCTGTGGTAGGGCTGTCAGAAATGACACCGTATGCTTCTGTCATTGCTAGATAAGCCTTTTCAATTCTGTCCCACCGCTTGTCCCGATCCATGGCCCAGTATCGACCAGACAGAGTACCAAGTTTGAATGACTTGGTTTTTGTCAACATCTTACTTAAGTAATCAAGATAGGTTAACGCTGAGGAGGGGGTAGTATCTCTTCCGTCTAAAAAACCATGCAGTATTACTTTGATCCCAGAACTATCTAGTATTCTGACTAGGGCTATTATATGATCCACGTGTGCATGAACCCCTCCTGGGGAAACTAGCCCCATTAAATGGCAATTTCCGGAGCTTTTTTTAAGTTGCATAATAAGATTTTTAAGATTAGGCATTCGTCCTATTGCGCCTGTTTTAATTGCCTTATCAATGCGAGGTAAATCTTGCATAACGATACGACCAGCGCCAATGTTCATATGTCCGACTTCGGAGTTTCCCATTTGTCCGTGGGGTAAACCTACGTCGGTGCCAGACGTTTTTAAAAGACCATTAGGATACTTTTTGATTATAGAGTCCCATACAGGCGTATTAGCTGATGCAATTGCGTTATTATTTACGTCTTCGCTATGACCCCAGCCATCAAGCACACACAATACAATTGGCCGAGAAGTTTTTGAAGTTTGCATTCGCTCTATCTACTGTAGTTTACATTATGGGTAATTACCGTTTCACATATAGGTAGAAGGTATATTTATGTATTGTAAATTCAAGTACGATGGTACGGGTGCCCAGATAATATACTAGCTGATCTCCAAAGTTGCTCTGCTAACATCGCTCGCACCAAAAGGTGAGGCCAAACCATAGATCCAAGTGACAAAACAAAATCCGCTTTTTTAAAGATAGCTTTTCCGTGGCCATCAGGGCCACCAATGAGGAAGGTGATGCACTGCAAACCATCATCACGTAAGGAGCCAATCTTTTTTGCAAATGCTTCACTAGATAATATCTGACCCTGTTTATCTAAGGCAATCGAAAATGAATTTTGAGGGAGAGCATTTATTAATAGTTTTGCCTCTTTTTGTTTTTGCTGGCCATCAGTAGAAGTTGCAGGGTTTTGTAGTTCCCTCACTTCACACGGCCAGGGTAACCGATTGATATAATTTTTATAGACTTGTTTAATTGGGTCATTGCGGACACGACCAATAGCTAAAATTATAATTTGCATAAGACACAACCATAGATGTGTTTTTCTTCGGGTACTAGAGAATAGTCTCAGCCCCTTCATTTTCCATGTCCAAGGCCAAGTTAGCAGACCACATTTTTTCTAAATTATAAAACTCCCGAACCTGTGGTTGAAATATATGTACCACAATTTCGATAGCATCTATTAGAACCCAATCACAGCGTGACTGGCCTTCAAGTGCAGGTATTACCCCTGTTTTCTTTTTAATAAGTTTTCGAATTCGCTCTGCAGCGGCATTAATCTGACGTTGTGAGCGCCCAGATGCCACAATCATATAATCAGCAAAGTCAGATTTTTCACTGAGGGGGATAACTATGATATCCTCAGCTTTAATATCTTCTAGCTCTTTAACTATAGTATGGCACATCTTATCGATGGGCTCGGAGCTATTGGGTCTGTGTTGATAAGGTATTGCTAATCTCCTATTAGAACAAATTATGATTATATTTCTTACGAATGGCACTTGCTGATGCATTATGTAAACGACAATGCAGAAAAACCCACGCGGGTGATCGGTAGAACACAAGTTTGGTGCTTGCTCGCTCCGGAACGCGCCAACGTTTGAAGCGTTGAAGCGGTATAGTGGAACAAGCAGATCCAGCATAAGGTTGGCGATCAAATATCGCAATGGGTAACAGCTTAAATATTTCTTTCCATTGATACCATCGGATAAAATACTTGAGATTGTCTGCACCCATTATCCATACAAAGCGATTATGAGGATATTGCTTTAATAAATTTTTGATTGTGTCCACTGTATAATATGTTTTTGCGTGTTTTTCATAATCACTAACTTTGAGAGCAGGATGCTTGCACAAATTACGTGCAGTTTCCATGCGAGTTTCAAATGATGCCATGCCCTCAACAGTTTTCAGTGGATTTTGAGGAGATATCAACCACCATATTTCATCTACGTTCAATTTTTTCAAGGCTTCTGAACTTATATGAAGGTGCCCCTCGTGCGCCGGATTAAAAGACCCGCCAAAGAGACCAATTCGTTTGCCCCTAATGAAAATCTGACCGGTTGCACGCTTCTGGGGTTGGGGATTAAATAACGCTCTTTTATGTCGCTTTAACGGTATCAAGGCCGTACCTGACCAGTACCAAAAACTTTATACTTGTAAGTTGTAAGCTGTTGAACTCCAACAGGGCCTCGCGCATGTAGTTTCCCATTCGATATACCTATCTCTGCACCCATTCCAAATTCTCCACCGTCAGCGAATTGAGTAGACGCGTTATGTACTACTATAGCGCTATCAACCTCAGACAAGAATTGAGTGGCAACATTTTTATTTTCAGTAATTATTGCGTCTGTATGATGGGAGCCGTAGGTATTTATATGATTAATGGCTTCGTTAATCCCCTCTACTACTTTCACGGATATTATTGCGTCTAGATACTCCGTTTTCCAGTCTAGTTCTGTAGCTTTTACTACACGAGGATCAATATCACATACCTCCGCATCCCCTCGAATCTCACAGTTTGCAGAAAATAGTGGAGAGAGAACATCGGGCAACATATCTAATGCAGTCCTGTCAATTAAAAGTGTTTCTGTGGCACCACAAATACCAGTGCGGCGCATTTTTGCATTGAAACTTACTGCTGAAGCTTTTTTTGGGTCTGCAGCCTCTTGTATGTATACATGACATATCCCATCAAGATGTGACAATACTGGAATACGGCTTTCCATTTTTACACGTTCAATTAAGGAGCGCCCACCTCTAGGCACGATAATGTCAACATCCTGGTCCATAGAAAGCAATATTCCCACCGCTGCACGATCTGCTGTGGATATTAGTTGGATACTATCTTCGGGAAGGCCAGCCAACTTAGTTCCCGATCTTAGGCATGTGGCTATAATTTTTGATGTGTGTAGACTTTCTGACCCACAACGCAATATGGCAGCATTTCCTGACATCAGACAAAGTGCTGCGGCATCAGATGTTACGTTTGGGCGTGATTCATATATTATTCCGATGACTCCTATGGGGACAGACACTTTCTGAATATGTAGGCCATTGGGTCGTGTCCACTCACTTAATATATTGCCGAGAGGGTCACATAATCTAGCTATCTCTTTTAAACCAGATATCATACTGTCGATACGCGTATCGTTTAGAGTCAATCGATCCAACATTGCACTAGACAAGCCATTTGTATTGGCGCCTGTTACGTCTTGGTTATTCGCTCTCAGAATTTTATTTTTTGATCTTAACATCTCATTTGCTGCATTATTAATTGCAGTTCGCCTTAGACTAACTGGGCTGAGGGATAAACTATTAGCGGAAGTGCGGGCGTTTAGACCAAGGTTTTTGATTTCGCGTATTAGATTCTTTGTATTACTGGTTTCGTTGGTGCTCATATTATAACCCTTCTTCTAATACTAGGTCGTCACGATGAATTATTTCATCTCTACCTCGATAACCTAGTATAGATGCTATTTGACCTGTTTTGTAGCCAGCAATACGGCGAGCATCGGATGCAGAATAGGCTGATAACCCTCTTCCTAGAAGGTTGCCATCTTCATCTTTAAGGGTTACAGCTTCACCACGTTCAAACTTACCTTCAACAACCTTCACACCGGCAGGTAAAAGGCTCCGTCCAGACGCCAAAGCTTGTTTAGCACCAGCATCTATAGTTAGTGTCCCGTTTGGTTTGAGACTGCCAGCAATCCATTTTTTTCTTGCAACACGAGGCGTTGCTCTCGATATAAACCAAGTACAACGTACGTTGTCTTTAAGTGATGTGATGGGATGATCTATATTTCCTCGCGCAATAATCATGTGGCAACCTGCAGACATTGCAATTCGTGCGGCAGCTATTTTAGTGACCATACCTCCAGAAGAGTCATTCGAAACTGATGAACCCGCAGCGGCTTCAATTTCTGGTGTAATCGAGTTTATTTGAGGAATCCACTGTGCATCTTTATTCTGTGTTGGGTCAGCCGTGTAAAATCCATCGATATCGGATAATAATAACAAAGTATCTGCACTCATCATGGCAGCCACGCGCGCAGCCAGTCTATCGTTGTCTCCAAAACGTATTTCTGCAGTAGCGACAGTATCATTCTCATTTATCACCGGCACAGCTCCCGTCGACAAGAGAGTGTTAATAGTGCTTCTAGCGTTAAGGTACCGCCTCCTTTCCTCGGTATCGTCAATTGTTAACAATATCTGTGCAACAGTTATATCATGGGACGCAAGGGTTTGTTGGTACGCATGAGCTAATCTGATTTGGCCACACGCTGCAGAGGCCTGTTTTTCTTCTAATTTGAGTGAATTATCACCAACGAAACCTAAATATCTACGTCCAAGTGCAATTGCACCAGATGTTACTATCATAACTTCAGTTCCGTTCGCCTTAATTGCAGCAACATCTTCAGCTAAGTGTTTAAGGCGTTTGTGATTAATAGTTCCTGATGTTTCATCTACTAATAGCGCAGATCCCATTTTAATAACAAGCCGACGCGATTCATTAATATCAGGCATTAAGATAGTCCGAGAATTGAGTTTTGAGACTGTTGACAGTTTGAACTTATATCCTTTGTATTTTTAAACTGTTTTACTATGTCAGAAAGCGTTCTAAGCGCGGTTTTAACGCCTTCACCATTGATGCTTGATAGTTTTATTACAGGTTGCTTCGCTGTATCCGTTAGTGTTCTGATGCGTTGGTTGCATTGAAAGGGGGTGAGAGAATCACATTTGGTGAGAAGTATAACCTCTGGTTTCCGACTAAGGTTTGCACCGTAG
>CAYRUX010000174.1:0-19526 GCA_964427515.1 uncultured Rhizobiaceae bacterium | reverse complement strand
CGTTCCATCCCCTCCAAGAACAATGATACCCCCAACCCCTGCATCTACCATCCGTTCGACAGCATTTTGCGTATCTTCAGCGCGATCCTCCACAGGCATATCGATAAAATCAATCTCAGGCCATATTTGGCCGTTTTGTGGGGGTGTTTTTAGCGCATGTCTAATTCTATCTGAGATACCGCCTCCATCCGGCATCATATAAACCTTTTTGATGCCAAGTTTAGCGAGTGAGGAAATTATTCGAGTTATCCTGTTACGTTTTTCAGCTATGGGAAAAACTGAAGCCTGCGCGACTAGACGGCGAATATCTCGTCCAGCTGCTGGATTGGCAAGAACACCTACAGAGGGTTTATCAATATCAGATGGCATGTTTACCGGCTCGCGACTCTTTCAAAGACTTAAAATAGTTATATCACAGATGTATACTATGCCTTATCTGGAAGGTTTCGCCCACTTGTTCTTTATAATATTTGCTTTTTAATACGCATTATCTGGGAGCTGACCAAGTGGCTGTAATAGTGTACAACATTTTACAATGATGGATAGTAAACCAAATAATTTGAGGGTTTATGGTGTGCTTTTACGTGATGGGCATGTATTGATGTCTAAGGAAGCTATATTTGGGCGGACAGTTCTTAAGTTTCCTGGTGGCGCGGTGGAAAGTGGCGAGACACCTGAGGCGGCGCTTTTGAGGGAATTTATGGAAGAAGGAATTTTATCAGTAACTCCATTGCATATGCTGCACGTGCCGGGGACGCTTTTTAGTCCTTGGTCATATTGCGAATATACGCCTCTATTTTATATGGTAGCTAGTAATGGCATTCCCCAAACGCCTAGGCACGAAAATCTCGAGTTAAAATTTATGTTACCGAAAGATGCCTTAAATAGTGGCAGAATGGCAGCTCCGGAGGTTGTTGCTCTCAAGCGGGCTTGTTCGGATGGAGACCTAATATGATTATCCGTTTGGGGACTAACAAATTTGTTATCAGTGATACAAAGAGAATTCTCCTTGTTGTGTTATTGTTAATTCTAATTCCATTCTTATCAATAACAGAAACAAGCTCCCAACAAGCAGGTACAGTAGGAGTTGACAAAATCATTATGGAACCACTTACGCAGTCGGTTCCAGTTATTGGTCGTGTTGTTGCACTCGAGTCTGGAACGGTATCTGCATCGGTTAGTGGTATCGTAACGGGCATGGACATAAATGTTGGAGATAGGGTGGAGAAGGGAGAGGTGATAGCGTCGCTAGACCTATCCAGACTGGTCGCTAAAAAGGTAGTATTGGAGGCTGAAGTGAGAGAAACGGCTTCGCAGGTTGAGCTTGCTATAGCAGCATTAGATCTTCAACGCCAAAAACTAAGGCGAATTGAGTCACTACGTAGCTCAGTAGCATTTTCTAAAGGTCTTTATGAGGACACTTATCAAGAAGTAATCGTTGCTGAGAATATGGTAGGAGTTGCTTTTGCGAGAAATGAAGGAGCATTAGCAAACTTAGCTTTGCTGGAAATTGATATAAGTAGTGGTAAAATACGGTCACCTTACGGAGGTGTAATTACTAGGAAATATGCTGCAAAGGGGGAGTATTTGGCAGTCGGGGCAGCCGTAGTTAGGATGTTGGGGGATGAGAATGTAGAAATTGAGGCTGATGTTCCAGTGAAGCTAGTTGCAGCGATAGAGCCCGGGGTTGAGATATATGTGGGATTTGATAACGAGGAAGAATATGTAACTACCGTCAGGGCACTGTTGCCAGAGGAAAATCCTTCAACCAGAACGCGTCAGGTTCGTTTTATCCCTGGATCGGAGGTAAACCTTCGGTCCCTAGCGATTAATCAGTCGGTTACTATTTTTCTTCCTATTGGTGAAAACCAAAACGTGATTACTGTGCATAAGGATGCAATTATAAATAAACGTGGAGAAGCTTTTGTATATGTAGCAATTGAAGGCAAGGCAATATTGAGACCAGTTGATCTCGGCATTTCTGTGGGGGGGCGTTTTGAGGTTTTGAATGGGTTGATGCCGGGGGAATTAACCGTCATTTATGGTAATGAGCGGTTAAGGCCCGGTCAGGACATATTGATCGGTAATCCTTCGTAAATGAGCCTTATACGCATTGCCATTGAAAGACCTATTGCGGTTATAGCCGCAGTATTGATGATAATACTGTTTGGAGTTGTGGCGCTTCAAACTATACCAATTCAGCTGACGCCGGATGTGCGTAAGCCAGTTATTACAATATCGACTGATTGGTATGGTGCGGCTCCGGCAGAGGTGGAGCGTGAAGTCACTAATCGTCAGGAAGATGTTTTAAAAGGCCTTGAAGGCCTATCCCGTATGGTTAGCCAGTCTCAGGATGACAGGTCGGAAATCACGCTTGAATTCAAAGTTGGCCAGAACATGGATCGTGCGTTGCTGCTGGTGGCAAACCGCCTTGACAGAGTGGCAGGATATCCTGAGGAAGCCGATGAGCCAACTATTCAGAGCGCTAGTGCTGAGGATCAAGCTATAGCGTGGTTTATTATCCAGCGAGTAGAAGGCAATGTTAAACCAATACACCAACACGGTGATTTTGTTGAAGAGGTCATTAAAGAGCGTCTAGAAAGAGTGCCTGGTGTTGCTCGGGTGAATATGTATGGTGGCTCCGAGAAAGATCTGCGGGTAATTGTAAATCCTGATAAAATGGCACGATATGGTTTGACGGTACCTAGCGTGTTAAGCGCGTTGCGAGGCGCTAACAACTCGATTTCAGCCGGTGACATAGCTGAGGGTAAGCGTCGCTACGTTGTCCGAACAGATTCCGAGTTACGATCTCCAGAAAGAGTAAGTGCGGTTGTATTGCGTAGCGCAAAAAATAATTCTACAGGTGGCATTGCTCGAGTGACTTTGGGAGATATAGGTGAAGTAAAATACGGATTTAAAGACCCAGTAGCAAGGATACGTACGCTGGGCGAGCCGGCCATGGCAGTGAGTGCGATTCGGGAAACAGGCGCAAATGTTATGGAGACCATGGAAGGATTGCGTGAGGCGGTACAAGAATTAAATAATGTGGCCTTGCCGGCAGAAAGGTTAACTCTTGAACACGTTTATGACGAAACGGTCTATATAACTTCTGCTATTGAGCTGGTACAGCAGAACATCTGGGTTGGTGGTATTCTTGCAGTAATTGTTTTAATGTTATTTTTGAGGTCATTTGGCGCTACAGTAATTGTCGCAGTAGCAATTCCAGTTTCAGTGGTGGGGTCGTTTGTTGCGATGGCTCTTTTAGGGCGGTCTATAAATGTGGTGTCCTTAGCTGGTTTTGCTTTCGCAGTAGGTATGGTCGTAGACGCAGCAATTGTTGTTTTAGAAAATATTTACCGACTACGACAGCAAGGATTATCGAAAAGGGAAGCTGCCTATCAGGGCGCACGGCAAATCTGGGGTGCTGTATTTGTCTCTGCTTTGACAACAGTGCTTGTCTTTATTCCAATTTTAATTATGGACTTAGAGGCTGGTCAGCTTTTCCGTGATATTGCAGTAGCAATATCAGTTTCTGTTATTTTGTCTCTTATAGTGGCCACTACTTTAATTCCTTCACTTTCTAGTCGTATTTTAGGCCGAATTTTTTCTGTTGGCGACGTTAGTGATGCATACGTGCGCGTAAAGATACCAATTGTTGATAATTTTGCACGGATGTTCGTTTCTGTAGTAATGGGATTTACCAAGTGGGTCGTACGGGGAAGGATTCGGTCGTTAGTGGTTACCTTCATAATTTGTGGCGGTGCATTGGCTGTTTCGTGGCAGTTATTGCCCAAATTAGATTATTTGCCAGAGGGTAACCGAAACCTGATATTTGGGGTGGTTGTTCCTCCACCCGGTTATAACCTAGATATGACTAGTGGAATTGCTGAGCGAATAGAGAATGCTGTCAGACCATTGTGGGCTTCAGAGACGGGTATTGAAACCAAACCAGGCTCTCCTCCAAAAATTGAACGTTTTTTCTTTGTAACGCTTCGTTCAAGGGCATTTGTCGGCGCAATTTCTGCGGAACCAGAACGGGCGGGTGAATTAATAGAGCCTATCAGACGGCCAGTTTTTAGTGAACCTGGGACGTTCGGGTTTGTTAGCCAAACAAGTTTATTTGGTCGGGCAGTTGGCGGAGGACGAAGAATTGATTTAGATATCTCGGGCCCAGATTTGGAAACAATTTTAAATGTTGCAGTAGACGCAGTCGGTCGATTGGCAGTAGCAATGCCTTTTTCAGAAGGAAATCAAATGCGGCCCGTGCCAGGATTGGAGTTAGGTGCGCCAGAAGTTCGAATTGTCCCAAACCAAGTATTGCTGAGTGATAATGGTTTAGACGCTCGTGATCTGGGGGATAGTATAGATGCCTTTAATGATGGCATTAGGGTTGATGAGGTAACGATCGGTGGAAAGCGCTACGATTTGATTCTGGTTGGCCCTAATTACTCTGTTGAACAGACACAAGATATCAATTCTTTACCAATTATTACGGCGGATGGAACAATTGTACCCGTCAGTTCTTTAGCTGATATTTCGGTTACTGCAGGTCCAACCTTGATTCGTCACGTTGAGAGGCAACGTACAGTGACTCTAGAGATTAGACCTGCCCCTGAGGTGCCTTTGGAAGTTGCTATGGAAACCTTAGAACAAGATGTGATTGGTGCTATGCAGGCGGAAGGCTTGCCGACTGGAGTGACAGTTTCCTTATCAGGGACTGCTGATCAATTGACTAAGACGTGGGAAGCGATGGTTGTAAACTTACTTCTTGCGATTTTTATTGTTTATTTAATCATGGCAGTACTTTTTGAGAGTTTCATTTATCCATTTATAATAATGCTTTCAGTCCCGACCGCAGCTCTAGGTGGTGTATTAGGTCTTTTAATTTTAAATTTAGACAGGTTCCAACCTCTTGATATGCTGACAGTTCTAGGGTTTGTAATTCTAATTGGCATTGTGGTTAACAACGCGATTTTACTGGTGCACCAGACACTATTTCTTGTGAGGAAAGAGGGTTTGGATATGCAGATTGCTATTGTAGAAGCTACACGAAACAGAATACGCCCAATTTTTATGTCTACAATCACGAGTGTTGTGGGAATGCTACCTTTAGTTCTCTTTCCTGGAGCGGGGTCAGAATTATATAGAGGACTTGGTTCAGTTGTGGTCGGGGGGTTAGCACTGTCCGCATTCCTTACATTGATAATTATACCACCAATGTTGACGCTTGTTTCTATTAAATCGATGACACGCAAAGGGGACTAGTATAGTGGGAAGTATTTCCTATATTTGGTTTCTGAGTATATTTGTGCCACATTATCAAACTGACTCTTGGTGCCATAGTATTGTCAACGTTTTGTAACATAACTGTCATTAATAGCTGGTATATCACCGTTTCAGAACTAAACCGAAACTGTTTCAGCAGTGCTTAACGTTTTGCTCTGGGGTATTTCCTCGGCTTTTCGTAAACTTAACTGTAAGAATATCGGGATATAAATTATGAAGAAAACAACACATCTGTTATCTGCGCCGGCTATCGCTATTTCGGCAGCTCTTGGAGTTGCGTTTGGTGCAATGTTTGGTTTAACCAGCGAGGTGTCCGCCCGCGATCAGATACGAATCGTAGGTTCATCCACAGTATTCCCATTTTCGACAGCAGTTGCAGAGGAATTTGGGCAAAAAACAACGTTTAAAACACCAGTTGTAGAAAGTACGGGTTCAGGCGGAGGTCTGAAGTTGTTTTGTGCTGGGGTAGGTAAAAGTCATCCAGATATTACTAATGCTTCGCGTAAAATAAAGAGTAGTGAAATTAAGAAATGTGCAAGCAACGGCATTACTGAGATCACTGAAGTTAAGATCGGGTATGACGGAATTGTTATAGCAAATTCTAATGACGCTCCAGTGATGGAGCTCACTTTGCAGCATGTTTGGCTTGCACTTGGAAAAGAAGTGCCAAGCGCGGGTGTAAAAGGTGGTGCATTGACGGCTAATCCTTTCAAAAACTGGTCGGATATTGATCCTGCTTTGCCTAATACCAAAATCGAAGTGCTTGGGCCTCCTCCCACCTCAGGTACTCGTGATGCATTCGCTGAATTAGCTCTTGAGGGCGGTTGTAAAACATTTTCTTCCATTAAGGATCTAAAGAAAAGTGATAAAAACCGTTATAAAGCTTTGTGCCACACGATCAGGGAAGATGGTGCATATGTTGAGGCTGGTGAAAATGACAACTTAATTGTAAGTAAGCTGCGTGCTAACCCAGATGCTTTAGGAGTATTTGGATTTAGCTTTCTGGAACAAAATAAGGATAGCATTCACGCATGTGTAGTTAATGGAGTGGCTCCTGAGTTTGAGAGTATTTCGGATGGTTCATATCCAATATCTCGTTCGATGTACTTCTATGTGAAGAACGTTCATGTAGGATCAATTCCTGGGATTAACGAATATGTCCTAGAATTTACCGATGAGGAATCTTGGGGGCCATATGGTTACTTGGTTGACAAGGGTTTAATTCCACTTGCAGAGGATATTCGTGAAAGTGCGAGGGCCTCCGCGGCTTCATTAACGCCAATGACTAATTAGCATCAAAGACTGTTTGGAATTTAGCTCACCTGATAGAGTAAATAAAAAACATGGTGATTTAATTGGTTAGTTAAACCCGCAAATTAATTTTGGGAAATGAAGTATTGCTCAAATCCCCTGCCTGAACAAAGGCAGGAGATTTTCTATTAGCTATTATTTTTGCTTGGCTGGGGCGGGAGGATTCGAACCTCCGGTACACGGGATCAAAACCCGCCGCCTTACCGCTTGGCTACGCCCCAAAATGTCCGTTAAAAAGGAATGTCTTATCATAAGGTTTTTGGTTCGCCAATGCGAGGGTCGTAATTTATATTGTTTTTCTGAGCTGACCAAACCTCTGTTTATGATAGGCCATATTTCCAAATTGTGTATCAATCATAGTTAGACGCTTAAAATAGTGACCAACGGCCAGTTCGTCCGTCATGCCCATTCCCCCATGCAACTGTATAGCTTCCTGTCCAATTAGCTTTCCAGCTTTGCCGAGCTGCGCTTTTGCAGCACTTGCAGCTAGAGAGATTACACTGGAATGCGCAGTGTCTACGATTAAGGCTGCTCGATAGGTTAGAGCTTTAGATAATTCGTATGACATATACATATCAACTAATTTATGCTGGAGTACTTGGAAGTTTTTAATTTGCTGACCGAATTGATGGCGCGTGTTTATATAATCTTGGGTTAAATTAATTAAAACTTGCATAATTCCAACTGCTTCAGCACATATTGCAATTATTGTGCGGTCAATAGTGTCATTAATTGTCGAATATGAATTTCCTTCGTGGCCAATCATATTTGTCTCGTTCACCTCTACGTCTCGTAACACGAGTTCCGATGCTCTTTGCCCGTCAATGGTTGGGTAGGAATTAAGCGTTAGTCCTTTGGTTGATTTATCAAGAATAAAGAGGCTAATACCCTCAAAATCGATAGTGTCGCCTGCACTGCGTGCAGACACAATTATTTTATCTGCACTTGCGGCATGTAATACTACAATTTTTTTTCCATTTAATTTGAACATACTTTTCTTTCGAATAGCTTTTGTTTTAACGTGCGAAAGGTTGTAGTGGCTGCCAGGTTCAGCAAATCCAAATGCTACCAACAGATCCCCATTTGCAATCTTAGGTAGAATGGCTTGTTTTTGAGTGTTGGTGCCGCTTAATTGAATTATATTGGCGCACATCACAGCGGTCGACAGGATCGGTTCCAGAGTTAACCCTTTTCCCAAGCTTTCCATCAACGCGGCACTATCTACAACTCTTCCGCCCGCGCCGCCGAAATTTACGTCTACGGTTAAACCGAGCCACCCTAATTCAGAAAACTTTTTCCAATTTTCTCGACTAAAGCCCTCTTCTGTAGACATTAGAGAGCGTCGCATATCAAGGTGGTATTCTTTGCTGATAAAATTATCAACGCTTTCCTGAAATATTTGTTGTTCTTCGGTCAGGGAAAATTTCATTTATTTATCCAGCGGCTTAGGAATTTATAGTTCTAGTACCATTTTTGCTATTATATTTTTTTGTATTTCATTGGTTCCTCCGTATATGGAAGCCTTTCGCCAATTGAAGTAGTGCTGAGCAGCCGTACCGGAGTATTCTGGACCTATGGGCTCTCCATTCCAGCCATGTGTTTCAGACTGCGTTACAAATGGATTTGCGTAATAACCGACCGCTTCTAACGCGAGTTCACTGATTTGCTGTTGAATTTCTGTGCCACGAATTTTTAAAATTGAAGCTTCTGGCCCAGGTTTTTTTCCTAAGCTTTCCTCCTCGAGAATGCGCAAAACTAGAGCTTCCAAGGCTAAAATATCAATTTCTAAGTCTGATATTTTATCCTGAAATACAAGATCTTCATCTAACGGTCCATTGGCAGACATTTCCTTACTTGCTATTTCCTTGAGTTTCACCAGTTCTTGCTTTGAACGGCCGACTGCTGCGATGCCAGTACGTTCATATCCAAGCAAAAATTTAGCATATTGCCAGCCCTCATTTTCCTTACCGACAAGATTAGTTTTTGGCACGCGTACTTGGTCAAAATAAACGTCATTAATCTCCTGTCCACCATCAATTGTTTTTATTGGGCTTACTCTTATTCCTTTAGATCGCATATTTATAAGCAGAAAAGATATGCCTTCTTGGCGTTTTCCTTTGCTGGATGTACGTACTAGGCAAAACATCATATCTGCATATTGAGCGAATGTGGTCCATGTTTTTGCCCCCGTTACAATATAGTCGGTTCCGTCTGGTACTGCTTTCGTGGTTAGGGAGGCAAGGTCGGATCCCGCGCCCGGTTCTGAATAGCCTTGGCACCACCAATCCTCTCCGCTGAGGATTCGTGGCAGGTAAAACTGCTTTTGTTTCTCATCTGCAAAATGGATTAAGACTGGAGCCACCATAGATATTCCGAATGGTATTATTCTAGGGGTGCAGGCCAGTGCTAATTCTTCTTCAAACAGATGGCGTTGCAATGGGGTCCAGTCTGTACCGCCATATTTGGCAGGCCATGCGGGCGCGACCCAGCCTTTCTTAAATAATATTTTATGCCAGCGCAGATAGTCACTTTTTTCAAGCCGATGTTTGTTCTGCACCTTAACTTGGATATCTTCGGGAAGGTGGGTGTAAATAAACTCCCGCACCTTATCGCGGAATAATATATCAGGTTTACTCAACTCGTACTGAATATTCATATATCTCCAAATCCTTTTCCCGTAGCGGCAAGGTCAGACAATAAATCTGACGGCTTTAACCATTCCCCATGTTGATCATATAAGGCGCTCATCGCATCATACACTTTATTCAGGCCTATAGTATTAGCATAAAACATGGGCCCTCCAAGATGGCGGGGGAACCCGTACCCGTGGATCCATACCGTGTCAATATCTCCAGGGCGCTGAGCGATTCCTTCTGAGAGGATTTTTGCTCCTTCATTGATAAGAGGAAAAATACACCGTTCGATAATTTCGGTTCCATTAATATTTCGCCGTGAATAGCCTAATTCTTTTGAAACTTCTATAATTAACTCGTGTATTTCCGGATCTGGAAGCGGTACACGGCTTCCTTTATCGTATTTATACCAACCAGCACTGGTTTTTTGGCCGAAACGCCCTTTTTCGCATATTCGATCTGCTATATAGGAATACCTGAGATTGTTGGGACGGAGCTCCGAACGCATTTTTCTGACTGCCCACCCGACGTCTAAGCCTGCTAAATCCCCCATCGCAAAAGGCCCCATTGGAAATCCGAAGTCATAGATAGCTTTGTCTACTTGTTCAGGTAAGGCGCCTTCTTCTAGTAAGAAGTTAGCCTGGCGCGTATAGGCGTACAGCATGCGGTTGCCGACAAATCCATCACATACGCCTACCAGAACACCCACTTTCCCCAGAGTTTTGGCAAGTTTCATTACGGATGCGATAGTTCCATCTGATGTTTTGTTCCCTCGGACATTCTCTTGAAGGCGCATCACGTTGGCGGGGCTGAAGAAATGGGTGCCGATTACTTTATCTGGCCGAGTTGTTGCAGATGCAATCTCATCTATATCCAGAGTTGACGTGTTGGTTGCTAGTATAGTTTTGCTAGGGCACACTCGGTCTAATTCCGAAAACACTTCTTTTTTTTCAGTCATATCTTCGAAAATCGCTTCTATCACTATATCAGGGTCATTTAACGCTTCATACTTAGTAGTGCCATTGATCAGAGATATGCAATTTTCCATCTGGCCTTTACTTATTCTTCCCTTAAAAACACTAGCAGCATAATTATTGTTAATAATTTCTATCCCATTTTTTAATCTATTTTTATCAGTCTCAAGAACGGTGACTGGGATGCCAGCATTTGCGAAGTTCATGGCTATTCCACCGCCCATTGTTCCGCATCCTATTACTGCAGCCTCCTTGATTGGCTGAGTATTTTTATCGAAGGATAATCCGTCAATTTTTGCAGCCTGACGTTCGGCGAAGAAAATAAATCTAAGTGCTTCGGATTGCTGTGATTCCACCAATTTCTTGAATGTATTTCTTTCAAATTCAATACCAGATTCAAAGTCCGCCACTAACGTCTGTTTGACGCACTCTAATGCCGCGTAAGGTGCTTCCAAATTACGTGCTCTGCGTTGCATTGAAATGCTAAAACTTTTGAAAAGCTCCAGATTTTGGCTGTCTAGTTTTAGTTTGTCCTGTCTTGAGCGTGAAGGTCGCAAGGCGCGAGGGCCTTGCCCTGAATTCTCACAAAACTGGACAGCAAAATCAGCTAAGTTTGCTTCAGTGATAGCATCAACCAAGCCTAGCGTTTTGGCTTTTTTAGCGGCAATCGGTTTCCTATTTGTAATCATATCGAGCGCAGCCGGAATGCCAATAACTCTTGGCAAGCGTTGTGTGCCTCCAGCACCTGGTATAATGCCAAGACTAACCTCAGGCAAACCTAGGTTCGCATTAGTTGTCGCTATTCGATAAGAGCACCCTAATGCCAGTTCCAGACCACCCCCAAGGGCATTTCCGTGGATTGCAGCTACTACCGGTTTTTTTGAATCCTCAATTAAGTTTATGACTTCAGGCAATAAAGGTGGGGTTTGACTCTGTACTTTTCCAAACTCACTTATATCTGCTCCTGCTGAGAACATCCGGCCCTGACCGATGAGAACAATACTGAATACTTTTGTATCCTCGCATGCCTGGCGGAAGGCGTGCATTAAAGCTTTTCTAAGTGCCAACCCAAGGCCGTTTACCGGCTCATGGTCCAGGGTAAGGAGTGCGACATTTGAAATTCGTTTGAAATGTACTGTACTCATTTTTAATCCTTATAGTTATTTTTTGTGCAGAGCTTCGTTGCCTCTAATGGTAACGCAACGTAGACTAATCTTTGAGTGTTCGCCAGAGCGGGTTTTGAGGTGGTATAACCAGCGTAGGAACGTTCCTAAGGAAACAATATTAAATATGGGGAGGAAAATTGGCATGCAATTTCGATTCATTATAGCTTGTTTTGCAAGCTTGGTCATGGGTAGCTATTTATCGGCTTCTGCAAGTGCTGCCGAGAATATCAGGATTGGTCTCATAGAGCCACTCTCTGGTCCAGTTGCAGCAGTAGGTACAGATGCGCTTCAGGCCTTCGAATTCAGCGCTGAAAAAATCAATAAAGGTGGTGGTGTGCTTGGTGGTCGCCTGCTCGAAATTGTGCCACTTGATAATGCTATGAGTGCAGAAAAAACCACCCAACAGTTAAAGAAAGCAGCTGATTTAGGCCTAGAGTATATTATTCAGGGTATCGGATCTAATCATGCACTTAATATAATTAAGTTTATTAATAAGCATAACAAGCGGAATCCTGAAGATAAAATGCTGTTCCTCAATCACTCAGCTGTTACTACAGCATTTACAAATGAATTATGTTCATTTTGGCATTTTAGATTTGATGCCAATGTAGATCAGAAAGTCGCTGGCTTGGTCACTCAAATGGGCCGAGATAATAAGATTAAAAAAGTTTATATGATTAATCAAAACTATGCGTATGGCAAATCATTCCAGGCTGCAGCTCAAAAAATCATTGCAGACCGAGCTCCAGATATTGAGATTGTTGGAGATGAGTTGATAGTGCCATTTGGAAAAGTTCAGGATTTTACACCGTTTATTGCTAAAATTAAGGCTTCTGGTGCAGATACTATACTTACCGGTAACTGGGGGCCTGATTTAGTCAGGCTTGTTAAATATGCGGCTGGAGCAAATCTCCCGGTTCAATTTTATACTGTTTATGGAGGTTTGACAGGTTCTGTCGCGGGATATGGCGCTGATGCAGCAAAAATAACAATGAAGCAAATAAACGAGTCGCATGAAAATCACCCTAATCTGTCGGACGAAGCATTTCAATTTGCTAGGGAATTCTATGAAAAATATCAGGATACCTGGTACGCGGATCGTTATCGGTGGGTAATTAATATGCTGGCGGAAGCAATTAATCGCGCGGGAAAAACTGACCCAACGGCCGTAGCTTCGGCTCTTGAAGATATGACATTCAATGGGCCATTGGGAGAGATTCAAATGCGTGCAGCAGATCATCAGATTCAGATGCCACTGATGGTTAGTAGTTTAACCTCTGATTTTAAGTACCCAATTTACTATAAAGGGAATAATTTTAACTTAGCGTTTTCAACCGATGGTGTTATTAGTCGGGAGGATACGACTCTGGCAACAACATGTAAGATGAACCGGCCTTAGAAAAATCTCAAGGTTCTAGAAAATATAGAGACTGGCGACCCATGATCAAAATGGGTTCGCCAGAAGTATTTTTTGTCTTAGGGTTGGGATAGCGGGAAGCGTTTTGGAAGTCTTCGTATTCTCTCTTTTTAATGGCATTCTATATGGGATGTTGCTGTTTTTACTAGCGAGTGGGCTCACGCTGATTTTCAGTATGATGGGGGTCTTGAATTTTGCTCACGCTAGTTTTTTTATGCTGGGCGCTTATTTCGCTTACCAAATCAGCGATGGGATTGGTTTTTGGCCTGGCTTGATTTTTGCACCTTTGTTGGTAGGAATATTTGGAGCTATAATTGAGCGTTATGGCTTGCGTCCCGTCCACCGTTTTGGCCATGTTGCTGAGCTTCTTTTTACCTTTGGACTTGCTTTCGTTATCGAAGAAATTGTTCAGATGATTTGGGGTAAGGTTCCTGTGCCCTACGATGTCCCCGCATCACTTAATGTTACTGCATTTGTTTGGCAAGGTTTAGATTATTCTGCCTACCGGCTTTTTATGTTATTAATCTCGATTGCAATATTTGTCGCCCTATTTTTTGGTTTAACGCGTACACGTATTGGATTAATCATTCGTGCCGCTTTGACCCACCCAAACATGGTTTCATCGCTTGGTCACGATGTTCCGAAAATTTTTATGTGGACGTTTGGGGTAGGGTGTGCGCTAGCCGGCGTGGCGGGAGTGATAGGCGGAAATGTACTTGGCACAGAACCTGGGATGGCTATCCAATTGGGGCCCATAGTATTTGTGGTAATTGTAGTTGGGGGGCTTGGATCCTTAGGGGGAGCTCTTATAGCATCCCTATTGATAGGCGTCTTAAATAATTTGGCAATTTCCTATGATTTGTCACTATATCCTATTTTCTCGGCATTCGGCATAGAACGTGATGTTGATGGAATACTCTCAGATCTTGTAAATTTAACTACAGGCGGTATTGCTCCTTTAGTTCCTTATCTGCTGCTCGTCCTAATGCTGATTTTTAGGCCACGGGGACTATTCGGAATGCGCGACGTATGAAAATACTATCGAATAAAAAGACAGTAGGCAGCTTAGCAGTTATTGCACTCCTATGTTTGTTGCCGTTAGCAGTTAATTCAGGATTTGCTCTTACCGTCATGATTCAGTGCGGCGTAGCAATCATATTTGCATTGGCTTTTAATATGTTGCTAGGACAAGGAGGGATGTTGTCTTTCGGCCACGCAATATATTTTGGTTTGGCAGGTTATGTCACTGCACATGTAATGAATGGTATGTCAAATGGGGATGTGCCATACATTCCAATTTCCCTAATTCCGCTTGTGGGAGGATTTGCTGGGTTGTTCTTTGGTATACTTATCGGGTTTGTTTCTACGCGTAGGGCAGGTACGCCGTTTGCGATGATCTCCCTTGGCTTTGCTGAATTAGTTACTGCCTTGACGCTGATTATTGTATTTTTCTTCAATGGGGAAGAAGGCGTGCAAACAGATCGGTGGGTGAGAGAAGAGTTATTTGGAATAACATACGGGCCTGATATTGAAGTATATTATTTGGTGGCATTTTGGTGCGTAGTGTCTGTGGCTATTATGTATGCAATAACAAGAACACCCTTCGGTCGGATATGCAACGCTGTAAGGGATAATCCAGAGAGGGTCCAATTTATAGGATATAGTACGCATCGAGTTCGGTGGTTAGCATTTTCGCTATCTTCTTTTTTTTCTGGCTTGGCAGGTGCGTTGCATGCGGTAAATGTAGAACATGTTGGTTTTGAGACCGTAGGGCTTGCCCAGTCTGCTGTCATACTCATCATGGTGTATATAGGTGGCACTGGAGCATTTTTGGGGCCTATTCTTGGAGCCATTCTTGTAACCCTCTTAACAAGCTATCTTTCAGACATTACACCTGCATGGTATCTCTATCTTGGTGCAATCTTTGTGTCGATGGTTATGTTCGCGCCAGGAGGACTGGCCGGTTTGATAGCAATGCATGCACCAATTCGTCAGTTGGGATCAAGGTGTCAATTATCTATGATACCTTCTTATTCTCTAGCATTTTGCACCAGTTTGATCACTTTGGCAGGAGGGGTGGGCATTATAGAAATGCTTTATTTCCACAGCACAACAGCTGTTCGGGATGCCACCATGACCCTGTATGGAATTAATTTAAGTGTATCGTCATTCTGGCCGTGGCTTGCCTGTTTTGCTTTACTTTGCTTGGGCTATTATGGATGCACAAAAACTTATCCCCGAATGGTTGTAACTTATAACGAAAATATTAATTTAGTTCGTGAAAGAATGTTTCAATGAATACGGCTATTGAGCTTTCTGGAGTCCAAAAATCGTTTGGCAAAACACATATTATCCGGGGAGTTGATTTGAAGATTAAGCAAGGAACAATCCACGCCATTATTGGACCTAATGGCGCGGGAAAATCGACGCTATTTAACTTGGTAACAGGACGTTATCACGTTGATGTCGGCAAAATCTGCTTAAATGGCGAAGATATAACTAACTGCAAGCCTTTTCATATTTATCGTAAGGGTCTAAGTCGTAGTTTTCAGGTAACTAATATTTTCCCCAAAATGAGTGTTCGCGAGAATATACGCTGTGCCATGTTATGGAATTTCGGTTTTGGTTACTCCTTCTGGAAATCTGTGAACTCTAATAAACACGTTCAAACTAAGTGCGATAACATTCTAGTTGAAACTGATTTAGTTTCACGTAGAGATATGCCGGCAGGGCTTCTTTCCTATTCAGATCAAAGAGCACTGGAAATAGCGGTTACCATTGCGGGGGGGTCTAAAGTGGTTATGCTCGATGAACCTACATCAGGTATGAGCGCTAGTGAAACGGATCATACAGTGAGGTTAATTCGAAGGATATCTTCAGAACGAACGATGATAATAGTAGAGCATGATATGAATGTGGTATTTGATGTAGCTGATTATGTATCTGTATTAGTGTACGGAAAAATAATTGCTACTGCCCCCCCCAATGACATCCGGAATAATGCTGAGGTGCAGAAGGCTTATCTCGGTACGGATTTCTTGTGAGATGTTAGAAGTAAGTAATCTCCATGCCTATTATGGTAAAAGCCATATTCTTCAGGGAGTAGATTTAAATGTTGGCAAGGGTGAAATAGTTAGTTTGTTGGGAAGAAATGGAGTCGGCCGCTCCACTACGCTTAAAGCAATTATGGGGGAGATAAAACCTCATGGGAATATACAATTCAATAAAGAAAAAATAGACGGTTATAAAAGCCATATTATAGCACGGAAAGGATTAGGTTATGTTCCAGAAAATAGGGACATATTTCCAACTCTTACCGTTCGTCAAAATTTAATTCTTGGTCAGAAGTCAACGCGTGCTGTCGGAAGGTGGTCGACAGATGACGCTTTCAGATTATTTCCTAATTTAATGGAACGTGCAGATGTTGCGGCCGGAGTATTGTCAGGCGGAGAGCAGCAGATGCTTACAATCTGCCGAACTATGATGGGAAACCCTGATTTAATAATGATTGATGAACCTACCGAAGGGTTGGCTCCTCAAAATGTAGACCGCGTCCGACATTTGATTCAGGAAATATCAGTTAGGGGGGTTTCTATATTGTTAGTAGAGCAAAAACTAGCTATTGCGTTAAAGGTTTCAGCCCGTGTTTATGTTATGGGTCGTGGCCGTATTGTTTTTGAGGGGACGCCAGCAGAGTTAAACACAAATTCTAAGGTGCGAGAAGAGTGGCTGGAGGTTTAACGAAAAACGTATATAAACTATTAAAAATTTTAACCAGTAAAATTGATACGATAGAATGAAATAAGAAACTAGCGTAACATAAACATTAAAATGGGTAGAAGTTGAGGTACTAATGGACATTTGTAAACTTGGAGAACGCCCTCCGCTTGGAGAAGTTCCAGACAAAATGCATGCATTTGTGGTTCGCCAGGATCGCTTTGGCGAGCCTAAAGATGCGTGGCAGCGCGAAGTCATTAATATACCAGAGATAGGCTCTTTAGATGTTTTAGTCTATGTAATGGCTACAGGTATTAATTACAATAATGTTTGGGCTGGTCTGGGACGACCAGTTGACGTAATTGCGGATCGGCAAAAAAAGGGTGAGCCAGAGGATTTCCATGCAGGGGGTAGCGATTGTTCTGGTATTGTCTGGGCAGTGGGGTCCAATGTTAAAAATGTAAAAATTGGGGACGAAGTAGTAGTTCATAGCGGTTGGTGGGAACCAGACGATCCTTGGGTTTTGTCTGGGTCTGATCCTATGTTGGCGGAAAGCACAAGAATTTGGGGATATCAGACAAATTACGGCAGTTATTGCCAGTTTGCGAGAGCCCAATCTCACCAATGTCAACCAAAACCAAAGCTTCTGAGTTGGGAAGAGTCGTGGTGTTACTTGCTTTGTGCTTCCACAGCTTATCGCATGTTAATGGGTTGGGATCCTCATATTATTAATGATGGAGATCTCGTTTTAGTGTGGGGTGCAGCCGGAGGATTGGGCAGTATGGGTCTCCAAATAGCTGCCGCAAAGGGAGGAAGGCCTATTGCTGTTATTTCAGACGAGGGTAAAAGGGAATTTTGTCTTCAACAAGGAGCGATAGGTGTGATCAACCGGAATGATTTCGATCATTGGGGCCCTATGCCCAATACAAATAGTAAGGAATGGGGAGAATGGTTTAAGAGAGCGCGGGCGTTCGGTAAAGCTTTTTGGGAAGCAGCCGGCGTTAAGGAAAGTCCAAGAATAATATTGGAACACCCCGGTGAAGCAACACTTCCAACGTCTAATTTTCTTTGTGCCACCGGTGGAATGGTTGTTATTTGTGCAGGGTCAACAGGCTATACTGCTACACTGGATCTCAGATTTCATTGGATGCGCCAGAAGCGTTTTCAGGGGAGCCACCTATCAAATGATGAACAGGCAAAATCAGTAAATGATTTGGTGATAGACAAAAAAATCAACCCTTGCCTGTCTGAAACGTATAAATTCGACGAAATTGGGCATGCACACCAGCTGATGTATGAAAATATTCACCCATATGGGAACATGGCAGCTCTGGTCAACGCAACAGAGCTGGGACAAGGAATAAGTTAGTTTCGCTAAAAGTAGTATATTGTTCATATTGCCACCTAATACCTGTATATGCTTGTACCTAAATGCCTTGCACCAAAGTAATTATGTGTCCATCCTGCTTAGGATGTTTATAGGCACTAGTTCAGCTCATTTGCTAAAAGGTGCTATAAAGTTTTGAAATTTCAGTTTGCATAAGTCTGAGATCTGCTGATTAAATTGTCCGTACGTATTGTGTTAGATCTAAATGTGTTGAGTTCAGGGCGTAGAGAGATCTCACCTTGTTTCACTGAGGCTAAAAATGGAGACCTAGTGATATGGAAAGTGAAGCTAAGCTCTCATGTGATTCTCTTTGGAAGCTTTATGGTTCCGATCCACGAGGTTTTTTTGAAAAGCACGCTGGCAACCCAAGTCACGCAGATACCAATACTAATGGTTACATTAGTGCTGTTAGAGACGTGACGATAGAAGTTCTTCCAGGTGAAATTGTAGTTGTGATGGGGCTATCAGGGTCTGGAAAGTCAACCTTGGTAAGGTGTCTTTCGCGTTTAATAGAACCTACGGGCGGCAGAGTTATGTTCGAAGGACAGGATCTCTTGTCAGCTACCAAAAAGGAAATGATTGAAATTCGTCGCCATAAAATGGGAATGGTTTTTCAACATTTCGCGTTATTACCTCATCGCACTGTAATTGATAATATAGCATTCCCGCTTGAGATCCAGGGGGTTAATCGAAGCACGCGACGACAACGTGCTAAAGAAATCATTGATCTCGTTGGGTTAAAGGGAAGAGAAAGTTATTATCCGCAGGAACTTTCGGGAGGTCAGCAACAAAGAGTTGGAATTGGAAGATCTCTTGCAGTAGAGCCTGAGGTATGGTTTCTCGACGAACCATTTTCTGCGTTAGACCCTCTGATAAGGAGGGAAATGCAGGATGAATTTCTTAGATTACAAAATTTATTACATAAAACTATTGTCTTTATTACTCATGACTTCGACGAAGCTATTAGATTGGCTGATAGAATTGCCATTATGTATGAAGGTGAAGTGGTGCAATTTGGTTCAGTAGAAGATCTTGTGCTGAATCCGGCTACAGATTATGTCCGAGACTTCACAAAAGATATTCCAAAAGAAAAGTTTTTAACTGTTGGAAGTATTATGGGACCATTATCCCAGAGCCAACACACTTTAACATTGGAGGCGGACGACCTAATTTCAGACATTGCTTCAAAAATAATTCAGTCTAATGGCGTGGCCGGCGTAGTTGATGAGGAAGGTCAAACTGTGGGAACGTTGTCTAGAGATCAGGTAGTAAAGGTAATGTTTCCTGACGAAAAATATTAAATAGGGAGTAGAGATTTTGCACTGGAATTACGGTGCGTTAAGCCGAATCTGGTCTTACGGGGGGTGGGCAGTTGTATGTTTGCTGACCGCACTAGTGCTGATTCTGCTTAAAGAACTCTTGCCAGATTGGTTTTTAATTCCTCCAAAGTCATGGACCGAAGGTTTGCCTCTACCGTATATATCATTTGATGCCGGACCTATGATCGCTATTACATGGCCTGGAAGTAATATTGTTGATTGGTTCACTGCAATAATAGAATTTCTTCGTAAACATGACAAAATTGGACTAATAACATTTCGCGAGATTACTCGCGCACTAGCGCAGATAATTGTA
>CAYRUX010000173.1:0-5035 GCA_964427515.1 uncultured Rhizobiaceae bacterium | reverse complement strand
AGTCTATGGTTGCTAAAGAGGCGGCGCAGGAAGCTGGATGCCCTTGGTAAGTTTGCAAATGAGAAAAAATTGGTAACGTATCCGCTATATCTTGCGTTACAGTCGAAGCTCCGAGTGCTGCGTAACCACCTGTTATAGCTTTCGCTGTAGACATTATGTCAGCTTCAATGCCCCAATGGTTCATCGCGAACCATTCACCTGTTCTACCAAAGCCCGTGATTACTTCGTCAGCGATCAGAAGAACATCATATTTTTTACACACCTCGTGCACCCGTTTAAAATAGTCGTTTGGAGGAACCTGTACGCCATCTCCTTGCATTACGGGTTCAGCAATAAAGGCTGCGACATATTCAGGCCCTTCATGAATGATTTCTTGTTCCAAATAGTTTACGCAGAAATCACAAACTTCAGATTCGTCCATGCCAAACGGGGTGCGATATAGCGTTGGGGCGGGGATTCTTCTATGACCGGGGACGCCGGGTTCAGTAATGTATCTAGTTCCTAGGTAATCTGTTGCACCGATGGCTCCTAGGGTGGCGCCATGATAAGCATTCCATCTAGAGATAATTTTCCTAGCGTAAGGTTTAGTCTTTTTATGAATATGATACTCTCTTGCAAATTTAAAAGAATTCTCGTTAGCTTCGGAACCGGAACCCCCAAATGTAGTGGCTGTCAGAGAACCGGGCGCTAAGGTTGCAATCTTTGCTGCAAGCTTGACAGTGACCTCTGCAACATGGGCAAATGTGCCTGCATAATGTAGTTCCATTAACTGGTCATAGACTGCTTTTGCTATACTGTCATTTGCATAACCTAGTGAGCTAGCTCGTGTATTAGTACTCATCATATCAAGGTATGTTTTTCCCTGAATATCAGTCATTTCCATTCCATTAGCGGATTTAAAGATTACAGGATCCCCGCTATTAACATCTGTCTTTGATACGTAAGGAAAAACAAAATGATCTAATGCCTCACGCGTTACCGAATCAATATTTTTTAAGTCCATGACCTATCTTCCTCTCTGGTAGTTCCATTTGGTTTATCAAAGAACATAATTTTATGCATAAGCGCTGATATTATAGCAGTTATCCTCACGCATCAGCCATTGCAGCAGGACTTTCTGGTAAAATTTGTCCGCCATCCACCACCAGTATTTGTCCAGTAACATAGCGAGCCTGTTCTGATGCAAAATACAATAGAGCGTACGCTATATCTTCTGGTTCACCAATATACCCGGCTGGTATAATTTCCTTGATTTTATTAAGGGCATCTCCGCCAAGATCCTGCAGTCCTTCAGTCATAATTGAGCCTGGGCTGACCCCGTTAACAGTTATGTTATATTTAGCCAATTCTAGAGAAGAGCCTCTGACAAATGCATTAGCCCCCCCCTTTGATGCCATGTAATGGCAGAGACCTGGCCAACCCACGTTAGGGCCAGTTATCGAAGACACAACGACAATCCTGCCAGACATTTGCTTTTTCATCTGGGGTATACATGCTTGTGTTCCAAAAAATATTCCTTTGAGATTTGTATCTATTACTTCATCCCACATCTCTTCAGAGAGTTCGCCCAACAATGAGGTCGGGTATATTCCCGCGTTTAGGCAAAGAACATCTATGTTCCCATACCGCTCAATGCAGGCTGCTGCCATTCCTTCCATTTCAGCTTTATTTTTGACGTTTCCCTTAAAAAAGGAGGCTTGGCCACCTTGTGAGACAATTTCTTCGACTACAGCAAGACCAGCCGCTTCACTACGATTTACAACTAAAACATTTGCGCCTTCCTGAGAAAAAACGTGGGCAATTCCCCTTCCAATTCCGCGTCCGGCACCAGTTACGATTGCTGTTTTATTTTTTAAAGTTATCGCCATTTATCAGTTTTCTCCATAGATTATCCAAATTGATTAGGGTTATTCGCTTTGTTCACCTATTAATACAACGCTTGACACCACAAAATTCAATCGCAAAACATGTTTTTGTACTTCAAAAATACCAGATTATTGTGTTGCTGTAAAAAATCAGAGTTAGAGGATTCTGAACCATGTTCTGCATATAGTCACCAGTATAAGAATTTAGGAAGGTAGTTTATGAGTCTTCTATTACACAAAAACTTTCCGCTAATTGATCATCATTGTCATGGTTTAGTGCCACATGATCTTTCGGCAGACCAGTTTGAGGACGCAATAAGCGAAGCTTTTGCGCCGGCGCCTCCCGGTACTTCGCACTGGGACAAACCGGTGGCTTTATCCATTCGCCGTTGGTGTGCTCCTATTTTAGATTTACCGCCATTTCCCGTACCAGAGGATTATATTGCTAGGCGTATAGAACTTGGGGCAACTGAGGTAAACAAACGTTTTCTTAGAGCCGCTGAATTAGATACCTTATTAGTGGATTCTGGCAATCGTCCTGATGAGCTTTGTTCCGTAACGGAATTAGGAGAGTTGGCTGGAGCAAGGTCAAAAGAAATAATACGAATAGAATCTATTGCTGAAAGGGTGGTCGCTAGAGGTAATTTACTGGCCTCACAATATGCTTCGGCTCTAGAATCAGAATTACGTGATGTCTTGCATAGTAATGTGGTTGGTTTAAAGACGATTGTTGCTTATAGATCTTCGTTGGCAATTAACTACGCCAGACCGGTTAAGGCTGAATTTCAAAGAGCCGTTGATAATTGGTTTTCACAAGTTGAAGAAACAAAAGTTGTTAGAATTACAGACCCAATATTGGAGCGTCATTTACTGTGGTTGGGTGCAGATATTGCTCGTGAGATGCAATTTCCAATGCAGTACCACAAAGGAATAGGCGCCCCAGACATTCAGTTGAATAAAGTTGACACGAGTCTACTTACGCCATTTATCAGAGCGGTAGAAGATTGGAAGTTTCCTATCACCTTATTGCATTGTTACCCATTTCATAGGCAGGCAGGGTTAATGGCTGAAAATTTTCCGTTTGTATATTTTGACGTAGGTTTTGTGCAGAATTGGGTTGGGCCAAGTTATCAGCGAATCATGGAAGAGGCTCTAGAATTAGCTCCATTTACAAAGCAGCTTTATAGTTCTGATGCATTTGGTTTGGCAGAACTTTACTATCTGGGTGCACTGCGTTTTCGGACTAGTCTAGCAAACATTCTTTCCAATTGGGTTGCAAGTGATGAAATTGAGTCTTCTGAATTGAATCGGATTATCAAATTTATTGGCTACGATAACTCACGGCGTATATACCCGTTGGAAAATTAGATTATGAATAAGTTAGATACTGAGCGCGATCCTCCAATATTTGAGACAAGAAATTTACAAGGAAAATCAGCGTTATTGTTAGTCTGTGATCACGCAGGCAATGCTATTCCTAAATCGATGGACAATCTTGGTATTTCTGAAGAGCACCTTAAGGATCACATAGCATGGGACATCGGGGCAAGGAGGCTAACTCGTCGAATGTCTGATTTATTAGATGCTCCAGCGATTCTTACTCTTTATTCACGACTGCTAATTGACTGCAATCGACCGATATTAGCACCAGATTTAGTTCCTGAGTTTGCGGATGGTATAGAAATACCCGGTAATACTGATTTGAGTGAGAAAGAATTGAGTATGCGACAATCGACTTTTTATGATCCCTATCATTTAGAAATAGAAAAGATACTAGATAAGTTTAGTGCCTATAAAACCATCCCAATTTTAGTATCCATGCACAGCTTTGCACCGTTCCTCAGTTCTGATAGGGAGTGCAGGCCTTGGGAAATTTCAATTTGTTGGGATTGTGACAATCGTTTAGCGACACCCTTCATTTCATCTCTAAAAAGCGAAGGATTTTGTGTCGGTGAGAATCAACCTTACGGTTTTGATGAATTGTCTGATTTTACCATTCCGGAGCATGGTTTAAAAAGGGGTATACCCCACATATTGATAGAGGTTAGAAACGATCAAATTAGAGACGAAGCTGGTATAGAGAATTGGTCGCAGCGATTGACTAATCTTTTTAGGTTTGAGCTAGCACACCCGGAAAACCTTCAGGTCAAGCATTTTGGTTCCTCAATTACCTCTTAGGACTAACTGTCGAATAATTAATTGGCTGGAGCACGGTAAATTCTATAATTACATTAATCCATTATGTAATTTTAAGTATTGTTGCCGTATTAATTAGGGTGGGCTAAACATATAAAATGATGGTAATTAGGGTAAATATACTCAACTCGGATTGTGTATTACACTTAATTTGTTTAAGAGGTAAAGATGCAGCTTCTGGGAGATTTTGATTTTCGATTTGGTGAACAGAGTCTCAAGCAAGTTGATGCAGAGCAATTTAAGTTAGGCATGCGACAACTGACTGCTGGTGTCACCATAGTAACAACTGCGATTGGAGAGGAGCGACGCGGGTTGACGGCGACAGCTGTTTGTTCACTTTCTGCTGAACCGCCAATCTTATTGGCATGTGTAAACCGAGAAGCGGGTGCTCACGATCCAACTCTACAGAGTCGTGTGTTTTGTGTGAATCTCCTTGCCAGCCATCATAAGAATCTTGCTGCTGTATTCGCTGCCGGTGATAGGAGCAAAGAGCGTTTTAACACGGGAGATTGGGGAATATTAGAAACAGGCGCTCCAGTGCTTATGGATAGCTTGGTCAGTTTTGATTGCATACTTGGGCAGACTATGAAGGCCGATACTCATACTGTTCTTGCTGGAAGGGTGCAAGCTGTAAGAACTGATCCGGGTCTAGAACCACTCTTGTATTCTCGCGGGGAATTTGGGTCTTTTGTGTCTTAGATAAATTATTAATAAAATGAGTTAGTCAGTTCTCTCAAGTCTAATTTTAGATAACATAGGGGTATGTTTTTATAATTAATGGTTTAATTTGGCTTACCTAAAGATATTATATTGCGTCTTTCTTCATTATTCTATGATTTTAGGATTAGCAAAAGAATTGTCATTTGGTATTTTGAGTAATACTTTTTCAAGTGCCTCTGCTAGATATTTAGCCCATTCAGTTTCGCCTTGTGGGGTAGATATTAAATCCTGTCTTATCTCAATTTCTATATGTG
>CAYRUX010000172.1:0-6570 GCA_964427515.1 uncultured Rhizobiaceae bacterium | reverse complement strand
CGGCTGAGAGCCACAGATACGTCGGGCTCATCACTTACAGCCATTCCTATAATAAATTTCTCTCCACATTGTTTTCGTATACGGCGCATAATTTCCCGAGAAAAGCGGGTGCGATTTTCTAGTGAGCCACCCCAGCGATCGTCTCGCTTGTTTGAAAAAGGAGTCCAAAATTGGTCCAACAGAGCGTGATAGGCAGCCCAAACCTCTACTCCGTCATAACCAGCTGCCTGACAACGGCGGGCAGCTTGTATGAAACTTTCAATGGTTTCCTCAATTTCTGCTTCGGTCATGGCGTGGCTACCGTCACTGTCGTGATAGCTTGGACCACCCGAAGGAGACCAATTTGGGTGCCAGGAGTTATCAGAATCACCATGCGCGCCAACATGGTAAAGTTGCTGGATTATGACTGCTCCTTCTGATTTAGATGCTTCGGTCAATTTTCGAAAATGGGGTATAACATCATCGTTACTGTGGTAAAAATTTCCGCGCGTGAGAACCGCTGCAGCGTGGACAGGCATTGGTTCTACCACAATCATTGCTGCACCACCCAGTGCACGCTCACGATAATAAGCGACATGTTGTTCTGTAGGCACACCGTTTACTGCCATATTAGTTGTATGAGCACCGAATACTATTCTGTTACGCAAGGTTTTATGGCGTAAAGAAACCGGCGAAAAGATGTATGGGAATGTCATTAGAATCTGCTAATTAGCTTGAGATAGGACAGAGGCATAGACATCTCGTATCTCCTCAGAACTTCAATGTAGACGATGCGAAGTATAACACCATTAAGGGTCTTACGTCTTGCAGCAAATATTTTCTTTGCCGTTGCCTTGCTAAAGCCAATCGACGGTGGGGAATAAAATTATGTCTTGAGGTCAACCGACAATCTCCAATTCCTCATAACCCCACGGTCGTAGGTGAAAACCTTACCCCCCGCAACCGATTTTTCCCTATGTATACCAATGGTTTATGAGAAATTAAATGTTCCAGATGACGGCAAATCGCCGATTTTTTCCCAAAAATATTATACAATGATTATAAAAGCTTACCAATCCTGCCCAAAGCTACATATGAGTCGAGGTCCAAAAAATATGAGTCAAAAAAAGTCTCGTCAGGCTCATAAACTAATGGTCGTAGAGTCACAGACATCTAACCAATCAGGCCTTTGGTAACTATTAATCATTAGTGAGAGTTGGCAGTACCTTCGCCTACTACTACGAAAGGTGCCCAGAATAAAGGATGAGAGAAACGAGGGTTATCTTTATCCATTATCAGAACTGCCATTGATCGTTTCAAAGCTTCTGCTGGACCCATAGTCGAATCTTCACTCAAAACTCTAAACATTTCAGTGGTTAAATGCTTTGCAGCTTCTGAAGGTACTGCCCAGTGAGAGACTAGTAGGGTTCGACTTCCCGCGTAAAAGAATGCTTTAGCAAGACCCGATAAGCCTCCTGCATCAGGAGTTCCGTCTGAAGACGCTGTATTGCAAGCGCTTAAAATGACCAGACCGGGGAAAAGCGTTAACTCTGCAACTTCACTTGCCGACAAGACTCCATCGTCAACGTTGGTACCTATTTCAGGGGGCGTAAGTATCAGTCCAGGTTCGACCAAACCTGCAAGTTCCCCAGAGACCAAGCCATGTGTAGCAAAAGCGATCACTTTTGCACCAGAAAGATCAGTACTTTTTACAGTTTCTTCAGTAGCCTTCTTTCCTAAATACAACGCGGTTTCATCAGTGCCAAGGCTATTTGCTATCAGTCGCAGTTCATCAGCTGTATCGGGCAGAGAAGACAATTTCCTCACCTCACTAACATTGGCTACAGCGCCACGATTAAACAAAACATTATGAGAGGAACCTCTCTCACTCGACGGCATGCCTTCAAGAATAGGATCACCAAACCCAATAAAAGGACGAGATTTCTTTTCTCGGTCCAATTGGCTAAACATCCTTAAGGCCTTTAAAGACGAAACGGAAGGAAGCGTCGTAAATGCGTATTCCAAGCCTAACCAAGAAATGTCTTTGTAGTTGTTAAGTGACTTAATTTCATCTGGCTCCAGTTTTTTTGATACCAAGACACTAAAGGGGATGCTCTCTAGAGAGCCATCGGGCACCACTATTAGGTGTTTAACACCAACAATATATGGCTTGATAGGAGCAAATATTTTATCGTACAGCACATGGGATTGTTCGGTGTCAAAATCTATAATTTCGGTGTCAAAGGGTTCAAGCGTGAAGCGTAGATCCGTAACCAGTTCCTCGACCTCTTCTGCATCAACCTCTACTTTAATCATATGCATAGCATTATGACGCAGAACCCAAATGAAAGTGGCATTATCGGTTATAAGATAAGAAATAAGTGCTTCTTTCTTACTTAAGAGTTCTTGAATATCGGAAGAAGGTAAAGGCTTTGAAGCAGTAAGCTCAGCGTAACTAGGAAACTCCTGGGCAAGATAATTTTCGAGTTTACTTAACTTATTTGTAGTTTCTTTTAAAGCTTCGCGAAGGGTAGCTTCTATCACCGTATCGCGCTGTTTGGCTGGCTTCCCAACCTCCTCGATTAGTGCCTTATCCAGTGTTCGCCACCCCATGATGGCATCCTGTTGTTCCCGTACTGCAAGCGCTAGTTCACCGTCACCGCTACTAAAGCGTTCTGCTACACTGGCAATAGCAGCCCCGGCTGCCGAGCTGTGAGCAAGTTGCGCTACCTCAAAAGACTCTTCTTTTAGTTGCTCACGGTTATTTCCTTCCATCTCATAATACGCTAGGGCGATGTGCATATAGAATAGTTTTCGAGCCTCTCTTTGTTCGTTGCGAAGGCCCTCTGTTTTATCAGCCACAGAACCCATGAAGCGAGTCTGAAGTATGTCGGTGCCTCGCCTTGCCCAGGCAAGTGCCTGTTTGTATTGACTTTTATTGTGATGCAATCTTGCCAAGCTACTAAGTGTATAGGCAAGGCTAGGGTGCGTCAGGCCAAGCATCGTTTCTTGGATCCCCAATGCGCGCATCAGTAGTGGCTCTAATTCATTTTTCTGTCCCAGATTCCAGTATAACCAAGCTAGGTCGTTCAATAGATTAGCTATATGTGGATGCTCATGACCGAAGGCTTCTTCATAAATATGTATCGCACGTTGATACAGATTTTCTGCCTCCAAGTAGCGCTGCTGGTTGCTATATATCTCTGCTAATGCGCTAACCGTAAGAGCTACGTGAGGGTGGGACGGGCCAACAGAATTCTCTTGAATGTTGAGGGCACGTTCTAATAGTACCTCAGCTTCTGTATAACGATTTTGGTGCGAATACAACCACGCTAAATCGCTTAATCCTGTAGCCACGGAAGGATGGCCCAAGCCAAGCGCTTTTTCTTTTATCTTTAACGAGCGCTTAAGTAATGCCTCAGCCTGTTCGTAGAGACCCTGATTCAGGTATAGTAGCCCCAAATAATTTAGGGTGATAGATAAATCTGGATGGTGGTATCCCAAGTTGATCTCTTGGATATTTAGAACTTGTCTGAATAATGGTTCAGCTTTAGCATAACGTGCCTGTGACCAATATAGAGCTGCCAATCCATTGATAGTAGAAAGCGCGTCAGGGTGATCCCGACCGAGCGCAGCTTCCTGAGATTCTAGAGCGTCCAAATATAGATGCTCTGCTTCACTATCATAACGTCCCTGCTCCAGATACAATGTAGCGAGAGCACTCAGCGTATTAGCCACGTCCAAGTGCCTGGGTCCTAGCCGTATTTCCTGAATTACACGAGCACGCTTAAATAATACCTCAGCTTCCAAATGACGACCCTGGCTAAAGTGCAACCATGCAAAATCGTACAATACAGTGGCTACATCGAGGTGTTCTGATCCGAATTTGTTCTCGAGAATTTTTAGTGCAAGGCTGTGTGACCTTTCGGCTTCGTCGTAATTTCCCAGCCTCTGATAAAGTACTCCGAGATGATTAAGCGCTCCACCCACATACTCGGAAAATGGATCAAACTCTTTTTCTAATCTCACAGCCTGTTCGGCATACCTTATCGCCTCATGGTAATTTCCCTGTTTCTCAAATTCTTCCCAGCGACGATATGCATTATCCAACGCTGCCTCATTACCCGCGAACGCCTGATTTAATTGTGGCAAGCAGACAATAACTGAAAGAACAAAAATAAATGCAGCAAGATTCCTCACAAGAACAGTCTATAAGAAAACTGTATACTTGTTGAGTCTCGAGAGAGTATTCTTAGTATTTGTCAGTTAAGTAATTGAAGTATTTGAATTTTTACTACTCTCCTAAACTGAAGATTGCGGGTTTACACCCTAACCCTGCAACAAAAGCAATCGCTGCTACCTTCATCGATTGAAGGTATTATTTTTAGGGAACGATAATATAAAAACTTTAGTTCTTCAGTACCACGCGACCAATAACATTTCCCTCCCGTAAATCATCGAGAGTGCGACCCGCCTCACACATATCCCGGGCTTCAACTGGAATTGGATTAATTTTACCACTTTTAACTAATTCCAACATTTCAATTGTATCAGCCAATGAGCCGGTCATCGAACCTCCTACCGAAATGGCACGAAACGGAAAGTAAGGAATCGGCATAGTAAAAGCACCGCCAAATAAGCCCACAACTGTGACTTGCCCTCCACGCCTTAGGGCACTAGTTGCAAACTTCAGCGATCCTTCTGCGCCAACAAAATCAGCAGCACAAGCCACGCCACCACCGGTATCGGCAATGAGTTGTTTCACAATTTTAGGGGTTCCCGGGTTATAACTCTCTTTTGCTCCCAAGCCTATAGCTTCCTGAAGTTTGCGATCGTCCACATCTGCAACTAATGGCGGTACATCGAACATTTCCAATGCAAATTGCAAAGCCATCATACCAACGCCCCCAAGACCAACAATCAGAACCGGCTCTTGCGGGTCACCTTTGGCTAAATATTTTAGAGCTGAGTAGGCTGTAATACCAGAGCACATATAGGTGCCTGCTAATCCAGGTGCAATCCCATCAGCATTCAGGCAATACCGCTCATGTGGCACTAAACAATGGGTTGCAAAACCACCCTGCAGATTCACGCCAAGTGCCCGACCATTACATAAATGCTCTCGGTTATTGTTGCAGTCATTGCAATTACCACAGCCGATCCATGGGTAGACGACCTTACGTTCGCCAACTTGCACGCCACTCACTCCAGGCCCTATAGAAGTTACGATACCCTCTATTTCATGACCCAAAGTAAAGGGAGTCGGGCGCGCGTCTCTGACATCTAACTTGTTATCACCTCCTAAGTTAAAGTAGCCATCATGAAAATGCACATCCGAATGACAAACCCCACAATGCGTAACTTCAATCAGTACTTCATCCTCAATAGGAGAAGGCTCACTGGCTTCAATTTCCTGAAGCGATTGTCCATAATCGGTGATAGCTTGGCATTTCATAACTTCCTCCTTTAGCAAACCACACTTCAGCCCTAGTCAGACTCACATACATTAGTAGTTATTTTACCATGCTGAAATATAACAGATCCGGAAACCGCATCTGTTACTCCTAGCGCAGGTGATATTTCTTCAAGTTAATACCGGGCGTTATCAAGCAACGACAGCGGGGTCCGGCTCGTTACACTCACTATGCCTTACTATTCTAAATACCATAGGATACATAACTACGCCGCCGTGATTCCGCAAGTACATGTAGCATTAAACCATTCCGGATTTCAGTTTTCATGAATTCACCTTAAAACGGCTCTTATGTTACCAGTATGATTATTACATATATTTTATGTTTAATATTAATTTAACTTGATTTATAGTATAATTATTTTATACACTTAAAAATTCGTATTGTAATATCTACAATGATTCAGATACCCATGAATCGGCGTTTTACTGTCATTTGGTCTAATAAAAAATATTTTATTTTACGCATAAATGTTAACAAAGGGAGCCTCGCATGACGAACAGTGAAACTACTACCAATAATGGTGTAAACGTACAAGCGCTACTGGATGCCCGTGCAGCACTGACCGATGCACCAGAAGCTGCAAAATTTGAATGGCGAGCAAAGTGTGAATGGAAGGACGGCACCTTCAGTCAATCTACTGTTGAGGGATATTTTGGACTCGGGGAACAACACAATCATAAAACATCGTTTAACTTCAATTCTGACCATCCTGCAGTTTTCGCCTCTGAAGACAGAGGAGCCACCCCAGTAGAAATTGTACTCGTTGGTCTAGCATCCTGCCTGACAGCAGGCATAGCGGCAGTCGCACAAAACCGTGGCATCCAATTGCATTCTGTTACCTCCACTGTCGAAGGAGGAATGGATATCCAAGGCATACTTGGCATAGATAGTGATGTCAGGAATGGTTTTGATGGCATTAGAGTAAACTACAAGATCGATGCCGATGCCTCCCAAGAGGACATCGAAGCCTTGGTTGCTCAATCACAGAAGCGATCTGCTGTTTATGATATTGTGACAAACCCAACGAACATATTAGTCGAGGTCAATAGCTAGAACCAGTTTAGTCTCAGGAGTAGGTTCAGTTCGTACCACGACGACAGTTATCATTGGGGGC